>JAGBBI010000145.1 GCA_017938565.1 Clostridia bacterium | reverse complement strand
TTGTAACATTTAAAACTATTTTTGTAAATATAACTAGCAAGAAAACACCTAATTAATTATAATTAGGAGTTTCCTTAAAACTAATTTAATATTTAATTAATATTTATTTTAACAATCGCAATCATCACATTCACAAAGATATTTGTCCAATGCAACCATCTTTGGAAAATTCTCTGGCATATTTTCTGTAGTATAATATCCAGCTGGACTTGCGATAAGTTCAGGTAATCTATTCACGACGGTCGCACAAGTTAATTCTACAGTTTGTGGCCTTTCAATAACAACTCTTGTAGAAGGTTCACCCTCAACTGTCCAATCATTGCAATCGCATTCGGTTTCATCGTAAACCTTTCCAATACATTCGCTGACAATTTCAATACCTTCAGCCGTCTTTGTTGTAACAACAGCACTCATACCAGTTGCACAGCCCTTTGGTATTGTTAGATTTAAGGTAGAACTAAAAATATCTTTCTTTGCAACTTGTGGCACACATTTTTGTGTTTGAGACACAACCTTTAGCCCCAGTTTACTTGCAAGCCATCCATTAACATTCCACATATAACTTGGCATAAATTCTCCAGCATTTATAACCTTAGCACGCTCTTCTTCGCTAATATTATCAGCCGAAGCAATTTGCTCATCAAACTCTTTTAAATTAAGACCAGACCCATGTGCTTTTGCCAATGCTATGCCGTAATCTTCAACATTATAACTACTCTTACCAACAATTCTTGTAATTTTATGAGTTGCACCTGCAAGCAAATACATAAGATTACCCCAGAAAACATCTTGATAACCAGAGCCACAAATTGTGCATCCGTTTTCCTTTGCAAGTTTATCTATTTTCTTAAACAATTTTGGATTGCTGTTTTGTGGGAAAAATGCTTCTTCACAAGTAGTAATCGCATTAACACCGCACTTAGCACAAGTTAAAAGAGCGTCCCCAACGTCATTTAATAAACTCATTGTTGTAACAATTACAGCATCAGGTTGCTTTTTCATCAAAAACTCTTCAAACTTTGAAGAGTGTTGAATTTTAACACCCATTGGCTTTTCTGCACCCATTATTTCAGAAATATCTTTACCAACCTTATTTTCATCAATATCAAAAGCCCCTACTATTTTAGCACCTTTTTCATAGACATAACGCATAGTGTAAACACTCATTTTGCCACATCCAAATTGTACAATTTTTAAAGCAGACATAAATTTTACCTCCTAAATTTATAGTTTAATTATACACAAAACAATTTAAAAATAAAAACAAATTAATGTGTTATTATAAATTTTAAAAATTTTCATCAAATTTACACAATTTTCATAACAATAATAAAATATAAGCATTCTTTCATTCATAAAAAGACCAAGGTTTTCATTTCCTTGGTCTTTTGGAATTTATAATTATCAAATCAGTTGAAACCAATATCAAAATTATAATTTAACATTATTCTTGCACTACTTCAGGTCCGGCAATAAATCCAGTTTCTGTTTCTGAGTCAAAAAATTGTCCACTAATTGTATCGTAAAGCCCAACTTCATTGCTACCATCTTTCTTGCTTGGGACCAAGTTCATAACAAGCGTATCACCTTCATAAATAGCCACCTTATAAATTGTGCCTGCTAAACTTACATTTTTATTAGAGCTAGTTGGTGATTGTAAAAGATATAAAGTATTTCCTGATGTTTGAGGGGTTGTTGTTACATTTAGATTATTAACAAGCGCTGTATCGTTTATCGTAAATACCCCATTGCCAATAGTTATAGTATTTTTACCTTCTTTCCAATTAATTGTTCCTGTCTCATACCTTGTTCCACCAATATCTAACACATATGCACCATCTGGCTTAATGCAAAATCCATAATTTCTTGTTGTTGCATTTGTGCCCCCAGAAGCCGAACTAAATAACCATTTACCATTTGGAACATCTTCATTCTCAGGTTTGTCCATTTCAACAACCACCTTAGTGTTCGCTGTTGTGGTGTATCCGGTATCAATGTATGAACTTCCATTAGCCGTTATATACTCTATTGATGTATAAGTTGCTTCTGATACTTGGATTTCAAACGAAGTCGTTTTGGTTACTTCGCCTAAGGTATATGTTATTGTAACCACCTTTGTTCCAGCAGTCGTCATATTTGGGTTTGAAAGTGTGTAGTTTCCAATGACAGCTGATGTTGAATCTGTAAAGTTTGCTGTAACAACTAGACCTTCTGATGAAAATGTCTCATTTAACTCATACGATGTTTTTGTTGGCAATGTTGTCACTTCAATAGATGATAATTCTTTATTTTCTATAACGCCATTTATAAAGCTTGATTTTGCAGAGAATATAAATTCTTCACCCGCTGTATCATAGAATCCAACCCTGCAATCTCCAGTCCTTTCTTGTGCAGGAATTAAATGTTTAACCAGTGTTTCGCCTTCATAAATTGATATACTATAAATCGTAGTTGGAAGATATGTGGTTGCATCCGAACCAGCCGATGTTAAGAACCAAAGAGTTCCAGTCGATGTTGATGGAGTTGTTGTTACATTTAATCCTGTAACCAATGCATTTCCGTTGATCTCAAACACTCCATTTCCAATAGTAATGGTATTTTTACCATTTTGCCAGTTTATTGTTCCTGTGTTATATCTTGTATTGCCTATATCTAACACATATGCACCTGATGGTTGAAGGTTGAGGCCAAAGTTTTTATTAGCACTTTTTGGGCTTGAATTAAACAACCACTTTCCACCGGTCAATCCATCATCGTTAGGTTTATCTAACTCAACAACAATCTTCGTGTTTGCTGTTGTAGTGTAACCTGTGTCTATATACTGACTTCCGTCTGCAATTATAGACTCTAATTCTATATATTCTAATTGACTTTCTTCAATTACTTCTATATCAAAAGAAGTGGTTTTTGTCGTGCCACCTTCAATATAGCTAACTGTTACAGTCTTTGTTCCAACAGTGGTCATATCAGGTGTTGAAAGTGTATAATTGGTAATTATAACAGGGCTTCCAATGTTATAAATTGCCTTAACTACTAATCCTTCACTAGAGAACTCTTCATTCAATATATATGTTGTTTTGGTTGGTTGAGATGTTACATCAATAGAGTCCAAAACTTTTTCAATTTCAGATACTGTTATATCAAATGTTGCCGTTTTAACCAGACTATTAACCGTATAAGTTACAGTTATTGTTTTTGTTCCTGGAGTAGTCATATCTGGCGTTGATAGTTCGTAATTTGTCACATTAGAATATGAGTCATCAGAAAATTTTGCTTTTACTACCAAACCATCGGCACTGAATGTATCACCAACTGCATATTCTGTTATACTTGGCAACGATGTTATGCTAATAGATTCTAATGTTTTAAAAGACAATTCAGGTTCTTGTGAATTCAAAATTGTATAATTTAGACAATCTTTACCTTGCGACCAGCCTCCCATTAAGCCTTCAGTTGGATTAAGTTCGCCTGATGAATATAGCATAACCATATTTCCATACCAATCATGTAAAGCATAATAAACAATTCCAAACTTGCTTTCTTTATATATAACTTCATCAAAGGTTTCTTGTCCGCCAGACGACACAATTTTACCAATGTGAATATTACATCTCCAATTTCTTACTGTTGAATAATCAGTTGACATAGGTGACGAATATGCTAAATACAATTCGCCTTGATATCTAAATAGATATGGTCTTGTATCAGAAGTCTCAAGTTCAAGGTTACTTTGTGTCCAAGTAATACCATCTTCTGAATACATTAAATTTTGTTGTTTGTTGTTTGATGGTGATGTTCCACCATTTCTACACATTACCCAGAATTTGCCATCGTGATATTCAAGCATTGCCTCATAGTTCGCTCTATGATTGATTACAGATTGAAGTGTCCAAGTAGCACCATTTTCTGATTTCATAAATAACACATTTTGAGTGTTGTTACCACCTACAACGGTAGTGTAGTAATATCCATCAACTTCTAGAATTTTTGTTGTTGATTGAACTTCATTAAATGCTGTACCACCAATAGATGAGATATATGCGTTTAGATTTGATTTACTAAAACTAACAGCGTCTGAAGACTCGCTTGACTTAAATTTTACTTCGTTCTTTGTCCCGACACTTAAAGTTTTCTTATTTACATCTTTGTAATAATATGTCCAAGTAGATTTATTAACTGCAAAAACTCTAACAGTAGTGCTGTTTAATTCAATAATATTACATTCAGAGAGTGGTTGCCCACCAAAATCTGCTGATTTATCAAATACTGTAACCCATTCAATATTCGTTGGTTGTAAAATATTAAATTTAGCCATTTTAACAAGAGAACTACTTTCGCCAAGCGCAGTTTCGCTTGCAAGATATACAGCATAAGCAATACCTGTATTGTCATCAACAACTAACTCAACTGCATTTGCAGCCATTTC
>JAGBBI010000144.1 GCA_017938565.1 Clostridia bacterium | reverse complement strand
CTGGATGCCCATAGCCTGTTGTATATGCACCCATCATTACATTTGCTTGATTTATCTTTTTATTCTTTACAACAACTTGTGGCTTATTATGCACTTCTTGCGTCCATTTTTTTTGTTCTTTTAACGCACTGTTTATTTCACAAAATCTTGACGCAAAATATTTTTCAATCAATTCCATTATGATTTTTTCATCAAAATCTCCCACAACCGAAATAATTGTATTTTCAGGGATATAGTGCGTATTCCTAAAATCTATCAGGTCTTGCCTTGTTAACTTTTTCAATAACTTTTCATCGCCAGCGATATCAAATCCAAGCCCTGTTCCTGCATACATTGTGTTTGTTAACTGGTCAAATGCACAATCAGACGGAACATCATTGTGCATTTTAATTTCCTCAATTACAACTAGCTTCTCATTCTCGATGCCAGACTCGTCAAATGTGCTTTCAAAAATCATTTTAGAGAATAACTCGATCAGACTTTCAATATTAAACTTTGGAAACTTTGCCTCATAAATCGTGAACTCAGCCGATGTGCTTGCGTTTGGCATAGCACAAATCTTGTCTAGTTCAATAGATAGTTGTTCTTGTGTATATTCTTTTGTCCCTTTAAACATACAATGTTCTAAAAGATGTGCCAGTCCCTCTTCTTTCTTTTCGTCCTCTGACCCAACCATAAAAGCGACCTTAAATGTCGCCTGAACCATATTTTGTGGTTTTGTTACAAACTCTAACCTTAATCCATTTTTAAAAGTTATAAGTTTTGAGTTGTTCATTATTTACCTCCCAACAACGCAAAAGGGTTAAATTTTTCGATTTTTCTTCCTAAGCAAACAACCACCATTTTAGAAAAATCAAGCGTCTGTTTACATATATAGATAAAGTTTCCGTATGTTAGTGAATCTATTGCTACTAATTCATTCGGCAAGTTAAATAACTTATTTTTTAAATACAGCCATTTATTAAACCTAAGTGCTAAATCGGTTATTTTTTCGTGTTTAAGTGCAACTTGAGTTTTATATTTTGTAACAAGCGAATTAAATTCAATCGTGGTTACTGTTTCCGACTTTATCTTAATTAGTGTAGATAAGATTTTATTGTAAACCTCTACCGATTTTTCTTCATCAACAGCAAATGTAATGGATATATGGCCATTGCCTTTAAATTGTGATATTGAAACATTTACTCCATATACTCCGGAAGTGTTTGAAAGTTCTACCCTTAAATAAGTGTTTAGATAATCTTCCAATAATTTCCCATACTTATAACCTGCCGAATCATATGGGGCCGATGGAAAAGAAAGTTGGAACCTCGTTTGGTTTAACGACTTAGATTTTTCAATAAAAATTGGAGAATCGGGAACTGTGTATTTTGTCTTTTTCTTTCTTTTTGTATTTTTTAGTTCTAATGTACGTGCATAAAAATGTTTATTTACAAGGTCTTGAACCTCAGAATAGGAAGCCAAAGTTTTCAAATCGGACAAATTACTGCTTTTAAGTCGATCAAGTGTCGGAATAATCCACTTTGTATCAACAACACTATCTTTCGAATTGTTCTCAACAACAAAATTATTGCCAGAATTATTATCATTTACACCGGCTTCAATAATCCGTTTATCACAAATATCCCCAACCATTGATAAAATGATACTGTCGGCTGTTAAAATTGACCTATAATATTCTTTTACTTCATCAAGAGCAAATGAGGTTATCGTTTTATCTGTACCCAAAATTTCAGTTGCAAGACTTGTTCCCTTATACATTTGTTTTTGAGTAATTGAGGATAAAATAGACATTGGATTGAATTTTGATTTTTCAATTTCAGATAAAATTTTTGCCTTCTCTCTTTCAAAACTTGCAAATTTGGGAGTAAAGTCAAAAACTGCTGAACTTATTGCAATTAAAGCATTTGCTATGTATGGCCTAAGCGTCGAAACTGTTATTTCAATATGCTCAAAATCCGTTCTTGTCTCAACCACTCCACCAAACGCTGTTATGTTGCTCATTATATTTTGCTTTAATAGTCGCTCAATCAAATGAGTTACTCCACTCATATTTTTAGGCTCCTGCTCAGCTCCCGCACAGATACTTACCGAAATAGCAACAGCAGACGAAGAATTGCCTGCAAATACTGCCCTGAATTTATTTGGATAATTTACCAATGTTTGCTTCATAACCAATTCCCTTTGATTTTTAATAATATAAATTAATTATAACCAATTTTATATGAAAAGCAAAATAAAAAAAGTATTAGATTTAAGTTTCTAATACTTTTAATTGATAATTTATGGTTTTATAGTAAAGACCTGAAGATTTTTATAAACATCTTCAACCAGTTCATCAATATCACCTAATCTTTGCTCCTCTCTTCGAACCCTATCAAGCCTAGGCTTTATTACTGGAGAATCAGGCAAAAAGACTGTACAACAATCATCATATGGACGAATACTTATTTCGTAACTCCCAATTCTTTCGGCAAGTCTTATCGTTTCAATCTTATCAAAACCTATAAGAGGCTTAAAAAATGGTTTATCTGAGCCCCAAGCCTCACCTATGGTTGTCATACTTTCCAAAGTTTGACTTGCAACTTGTGCTAAACTTTCACCAGAAATTAAGCATCCCAAATTTTTGTCGGATGTAAGTTTATTCGCAATTCTTAGCATAAATCTTCTAACTAGCGTAATCATATAATCTGGGTGGCAATTCTCATGTATTGCTTCTTGGATTCTTGAAATGTTTGCAACATACAAATCAATCTGTCCATTAAAGCCAGCCAATACTCCGGCAAGTTCTTTTGCTTTATCTAATGCTTGCGGACTTGTATATGGAAAACTTTCGAAGTGTAGTGCAGAAATTCTTAAACCTCTTTTAATCATCATAAATCCAGCAACAGGACTATCAATTCCGCCCGATAGTAGCAATAAACCATTCCCCGCTGTTCCAACAGACATTCCACCAACACCCATTAATTCTTCAAAATAGATGTATGCTTTGTTATTTGTTCTTATATCTACCTGCAAATTTATTTGAGGGTTATGTAAATCAACCTTTAATGTATGGTTATTTCTTAATACCTCAGCGCCAAGTTCTCTTGCAAACTCCATTGACGGAATTGGGAAGTTTTTATCTGCTCTTGTTGTTGTTACCCTGAATGAACCTACCTTATCTTTCATTACTTCTCGTACAACATTTTTTATTTCATCTACACTGGCTTCAACGGTTATGGCAGGAGACAACGAATAAATCCCTGGAACTTTTTGTAAAATAGAAATAATTTTATGTTTGAAATTTATATCGAACCCGCTTACGATATATCTTCCAGAAACTATTTCAAGTTTTGTTCCGTAGTCCACAAGTCTTGAATTGATTTCATTTTTTAAAACCCTTTCAAAATATCCTCTATTTTTACCTTTTAAAAATATTTCCGAATATCTTATTAAAATTGCATCTTGTTCCATTTTTATTTCCTCTTTATTTTTGTAACACATTCTATTATTTTATCTGTTATATATTCTGCATCATAGCTTAAGCTTTCTTCACTGAATGATATACGAATATTCCCTTCCACTTCTAAGTCATTTTTCCCCATCTCGGACAAAACCCTGTTGCCTTTATGTTTAGAATTGCAAGCAGAGCCTGTGCCTACTAATATATCATACGACTCTAAACTATGTAATAATATTTCGGCTTTTGTATGCGGAAACGAAATGCTCAAAATATATGGTGAAGAAGTCTCCATACTTCCATTCAATGTTACTTCAATATTTTCAGCCTTCGCCTTTTTTATGAGCAACTCATAGAAGGTCTTTTTATATGTTAAAACCCTTTCAAATCGTGCAACAATATCCTTTGTTTGTTTTTTTGCAGAATTAACAAAACCAACTATCGCAGGCAAATTCTCTGTCCCCGACCTAATACCATTCTCTTGCCCACCACCGATTATTTGAGGAGTCAGTTTCGATTTCTTTTTCGCAATTAATGCACCTACTCCTTTTGGTCCGTGAATTTTATGACTGGATATAGTCATATAATCAGCACCAATGTCTTCAAGATTAATAGGCAGTTTACAATAACCTTGGACTGCATCGATATGAAATAATATTTTCGGATTAACAGATTTTGCATATGCCACTAATTTTTTACAATCATTAATTGCCCCTGTCTCGTTACTAACAAGCATAACCGAAACAAATCCAACGTTCGGCTGAATAATTTCTCTAAAATTGTCAAAATCTACCGTTCCATCCCTATTCAACTTCAACTCTTCAATTTCAAAACCTTTATTCCTAAGCAGTTTTGTTGTTTCATAAATCGATGAGTGCTCTCCAAGTGAAACAATGGACTTATACGCTTTAGAGCACGCAGAATTTAGCACCAAATTGTTTGCCTCGGTTGCACTTGCAGTAAATATAACGTCATAATTTATTGCAAACAGCGTATCTAAAATTTCCTTTCTGCACTCATTTAATTTTGAAGAGAGATGCACCGCTGGAAAATACTTCGCTGACGGGTTAAAATAATCATCTATTAAGGCATTTTTTACAATTTCAGCCGACTCTTCATCGCACCTTGTTGTACTTGCATTGTCTAAAAAAAACATATATTACTCCTAATCATCTTTTAGAATGTATAATAACACATAATATGAAATTTTACAAGGTTTTTTTCTAGCCTGCCATATTTAATAAGTCTCCTTTTTCTTCAGCCATTAAATATGTGTCTGGTATATCTCCAATTATCAAACTTTCGCAAATTAAAACCTCAGCAGAATTTTCACATACTAATTTATTAAGGGGTAGCACAACCGAAACTTTGGTATCCACTAGTGCATAAATTTTATGAATTGTTTGGTTTATTCCACCCGTTTTAAACTCACTTATAAATTTACAATTTACATTTCCATATGGAGAAATTTCGATTGATATTATTGGACCCCAATTTGAAAAGGCTGGAATTCCACTAAACGAACCGAGTGGTATATAAAGCGGGTCATAAAGCCTATTAAACAGTGAATTATACGTTTTTTTAACTACCTCTTGCGTTAATGTATTTATAACTATTGAGTTCGCTTGAAGCATTGTTATTTTGCCATTGCCGTCGGTTACTATGTGTATTAAATCATCATAATTAACGGTCCCCAACATCACTTCACTTATTGATTCGTTTATTGCTTTTGTACTCATTTCATCAATTT
>JAGBBI010000143.1 GCA_017938565.1 Clostridia bacterium | reverse complement strand
TAACTCAACAGGATTAAATCATAGTAATGCATTTAAAGATTTTATTATTAGATGGATGAAATCAGGAGATGTTTCAAGTAAGAGTTTAGTTTTAAGAGGTATTAAATGGACTAATGTGACAATCGATGAGTTAGAAATAATTAAGCAGTTCCTTCTTGGAGATGAAAACGGAAAACACGCAATACAATGTGTTATTACTGGTACAATTGAAATGGGGCCAGAAAAGATTACATCTTCTGATTTGGAAATGTTTGATGAACTTGTTAATGCTCTTGGTGGAAGTTTATCAGTAAAAATTCCTTGTGCTAATGTCATATTGAATAAAGAAAAAACCGAAATTGTTGCGGGCGAATCTGCTGAATATTATTATACTCTATTCCCTGATGCAAGTTCTGTTATCAGTGGTGGTGGTGTAGTAGAATATTATTTAGTTAAAGAGGTTTCTGATGATGATGATTTCGATTTAAAAGACGATAGAACTGACACATACTATAAAATAGTAAAAGACCCTAACGAAATACGTAAGGGTATAAAAATAGTTAAGGGTGACACCGTTAATAGTTTTATTGTTAAGACAGAAGAGAATATTGTTGGCGGAGATACTAATGCTATATTGATGGCTTCTTTAACTTATGATGGTGATACAAAATTTGATGTTGCACCATTATTGATAAAAGAACCAACATATGCTGTTAATGGTGTGATTAGTGGTTTAAAGAATATTGGTGATAAAAACACATCGTATTCTTATGATTTATCCATTATTTCTAACGCCAATGGCGAGCCAATAGGTACAATAGAAATAGAGTGGGGCGTTTCTGGAAGTGGTGTAACTACTTATTTATCTAATTTTGTCTTGTCAGAAGATAAAAAAACATATACCATTACAACAAGTTCGGAACAGCAATATCCTACAGGATATTTAACTATATACGAAAAAATAACAAACCACGACGCTGCGACAACAATAAGTGGCGTGCCGTCAGAGGTTGTTATATACAAACCAATTTTATTGATTAACGAAGATGTGGTTTTAACAAAAGAGTTAAATCCTACAGTATTTGATGTTTGTCAGAAACAGGGATGGGCTACAATTAGTGACATTGTAATGACAAGAGCCGAGGCAGAGGCGGTAACTAATATAGGAACTGCTTTTGCAAACGTGAAAGCCGACCCAACTTGGGAAGGAGGAGAATCGGGATGGACATTCGACGAATTTATGTACTTCATAAATGCTGACTTGGATTCGTTAGAAAATGGGGCATTTGCTAATTCTGAACTACGTTCAATTTCTTTACCTTCAAATGTTACAAGCATAGGAGACGGGGTATTTGAGAATTGTTCTAAATTAGAATCTGTACAATTGGTTGAAGGAATTACAACAATTCCAGAAAAATGTTTCTTAAATTGTGCTAAACTTGCTAATTTTAGGCTTCCTGATACGGTAGAATATTTAATGCCATACTCTTTCGGTGGTACTAATATGAAAAAAATAGTAGATAATAAGTCACCTTATGTTGAAGGAGATAAAACTATTATTATAACCGAAAATTCAAATTTAATGTTCATTGAGAACGATGCTTTTGAAACCGAGAAATGGTCTACACAAACTACCACAAATAAATTAAGTGAGATTCTTTTACCAAAGAAACTTAGACTTAGGGCTTCTTCATATAATTTTGTATTAGGAACATATCTGTCTAAAATAGAAATTATGGATATTGATGATACGTTCTTATCATATACAAATAATATGTTATATGCAAATAGGCAAGAAACCAATCTTGTTCGCGCATTACCTAAGTCAGACGGAAGCAATGTATTAGAAGATGTAGTTGCCGAGAATGTGACTTCAGTTTACGATTATGCATTCTTTAATTGTGAAACCGTTAAAAAAATTGGGTTTGGTAGTGGTTTGGTAGAATATGGTTTAGGTAAAGGCGTATTCTATAATAGTTCAGTAGAAATTGTGGATTTAAGCCGCTGTGCTATGTTAGAGGAAATAAAGGAAAATACTTTTAGTAAATGTAAAAACTTAACAGAAATTGTTTTCCCAATTGATGGTAATTTAAAATATATCGGACCTCTTTTGTTCGAGAATTGTTTATCTTTATCATCAATTACTTTCCCTAATACTATTATTGAATTTAAAACTCATAATGGTGAAGATAGTGACACATTCTCAAATTGTGCATTAGAGGAGTTGGTATTACCGCAGTCTTTAACTGGTACAGGAAGATATATTGTTTCTAATAGC
>JAGBBI010000016.1 GCA_017938565.1 Clostridia bacterium | reverse complement strand
TTGGAAAATTTAGATGCCCGTATTAGTTCACGTGAAAACAAAGCCGAAGAAAATACTCAAAGATTAGTAGAAAGTCTTGGAAAACTTGGAGATATAAGGGCTCAGATATCAAGCTTGACTACTGAAATAAAAGCGATTGAAGAAAGGGTAAGTGATGAAATTACAAAGAGGACTGAATTAGAAGAATCTGCGGAGTCAACATCAATCAGCATAGAAGAATCAGTTAAAAAAATTCGAGAATTAACAGATTCCAGAAATTCAGTATTAGAACAACAAAGGTTGGAAAAGCAAAATAACATCAAACTTGCCTACAAACAAGCGGGTCTTGAAGAAGATATAAAAGACATTATTGGCGAATACAGAAGCGCTCAAAGTAAGATGCATTTAATGAAAGAAATGCAAAAAGAAAATGAAGGATATGTTGCTTCTGTTCGTAAACTTTTGCAAGAAGCACAAAACAATAGTTCACTTGGTGGAAGATTTGTAAATGTAGTTGCAAAGTTGATGACGGTTCCAGAAAAATATGAAACCGCTATCGATATGGCTCTTGGAAGTGCAGTACAGAACGTTGTAACAAGAAATGAGGAAGATGCAAAATCGGTTATCCAATATTTGAAAGATAATAACATCGGCCGTGCGACCTTTCTTCCTATGACAAGTGTTAAACCAAGAAGAATTGCTGACGAACATATGGCGAAGATTGATAATATGGCTGGTGTGTGTGGGGTCGCAAATAAATTAATATCGTTTGATAGTGAATTTGAAGATATCTTTAGTTCTTTACTAGGTTCAACCGTGATAGTGGAAGATATGGATTATGCAGTACATTTAGCACAAATGACAAAGTACTCATTTAAAATTGTAACTCTTGACGGTGATGTAATTAACCCAGCGGGAACTATTAGTGGTGGAAGCAAAAAGGTTCAAGCAGTTTCACTGATTGGACGTGAAAGAGAAATTCAAGAAATTGAACAAAAATTGGTGGACCTAGAAAGGGACAAGAACGAAAAAGAGCAGGCCTTAATTGCTGTAAAGGCGGAGCAAGAGGTTTTCGAAAACAAAATGTCCGCAATAGATGAAAATTTAAAGGAGCTTGAAATTTCATTAGCAAAAGAAGTCGAAACTCAAAAAAAATCATCTTCTGAACTTGAAAAAATTAAAGGTCAAATTGAGGAAGTAAACAATTCAATATCAAGATTGTCTGAAAATAAAATTTCGCTTACTGAACGAATGGAAGCGTTTAAAAGATATGAAGAAGATATAAATAGTGATGGTGTTGATGAAAGTTCGGTAAAAGACCCAGAGATTTATTTGTTAAAAAAGAAGCGTTCTGATGTAAATGATGAATTAACTGAGTTGAAGATTAAAAAAGCAGGGACAGAAAGCGTGCTTGTGTCAATTGATGGGGATATTTTAAGACTTAATGATACGATTGAAAAAACTAACAAAGAGTTGCGATATAATAAAGTGGAACTACAAAGATGTTTAACTGATTTAAGCGAATTAGAAGCCGAGTTCTCAAGCGTTGTTGACAAGAAAGCTTATGATGAAAATGTTGCAGCACTTCAAGAGACTAGAGACAAACTTGCAAATTTTGATGTAACAAAAAAAGAATTGTCGCAAAAGTTATCAAAATTATCAGAACTAAAGTTAATATTAAACACCGAGCTTCAACGTGCAAGCGACAGAAAGTATAAAGAAGAAAATCTTCTCGTAAAGATAGATTCTGATATTGAAATAATGCAAGAAAGAGTTTGGGAAGAATATGGTTTAACGTATGCGACAGCTCTTGAATATAAAGTTGAAAATCACGATATTGACAGTGGTATGCAAGAAAGTGCAAAATTAAAACGTCAAATTCAGGGTTTGGGAAGCGTTAATGTGAACGCTATTGAAATGCTAGGTGATGTAACTGCAAGATTTAACGACTTATCTTCTCAGCGTGATGATCTATTGAGTGCCGAGAATGACTTAACTAAGATTATAGACAGTTTAACGGCGGAGATGGAAACTAAATTTAGAACAGAGTTTGACAAAATCAACACGAACTTTCAGGGCGTATTTAAAGAATTATTTGGTGGGGGGAGAGCAGAACTTAAACTTGCAGACCCAGAAAATCCACTTGAATGCGGTATTGATATTGCAGCAGAACCAACTGGGAAAAAACTGCAAAACATCACATTGCTTTCGGGTGGTGAGCGGGCTCTAACCGCTATTGCCATATTGTTTGCAATCTTGAAGCTAAAGCCAATGCCATTCTGTGTCTTGGATGAAATTGAAGCGGCTTTGGATGATGCAAACGTAGAAAGATATGCAAGGTATTTAAAGAGATTTTCAAATTATACTCAATTTATAGTAATTACACATAGAAAACCAACAATGGAACTTGCTGATACATTGTATGGTGTAACGATGGAAGAAAGAGGAGTATCAAAGGTGGTGTCTGTTCAACTTTCAGAGGCGATTAAAAACTCAGCAAAAGCAAATTAGTAAAAGGCGATTATAATGGGAATATTTAGTAAATTATTTAATGGGTTAAAGAAAACTAAAACTGCACTAAGCGAAAAATTAAAATATGTATTTTCAAAGAATGAGTTAGATGACGACTTTTTTGAAGAACTTGAATATGTTTTAGTTTCAAGTGATATTGATTCAGAGACGACAGAGGTTATCATCGAAGAAATGCGTATCCGTGCGAAGGAAAGATTGACTAAAAATGCGGACGATGCAAAAGAAATTTTAAAAGAAATATTAATTGAAAAGCTTGAAGAAAATGAACTTCAAGAATTTGGTTACCCATTAGTAATAATGGTTGTGGGTGTGAATGGTGTAGGAAAAACTACAACTATTGGGAAACTTGCAAATCAATTTGTTGAAGAGAAAAAGTCTGTTGTTATTGCGGCTGCAGATACATTTCGTGCAGCTGCAAGTGAGCAACTTTCAGTTTGGGCAGATAGGGCAAAGGTAAAGATTGTAAGAAGCGAAGAAGGTACTGATGCTGGTGCGGTTGTGTTTGATGCAATCAAAAGTGCAAAGGCAAAAAATACCGATGTGATTATAATTGATACTGCAGGAAGGCTTCACAACAAGACAAACTTGATTGAAGAATTGAAAAAAATATCTCGAGTTGTTCAAAGAGAATTCCCAGAGGCTAATTATCATAAATTCTTAGTCTTAGATGGAACAACTGGACAAAATGCTTTTAATCAACTTGAAGCATTTGATGAGGCGGTTGGTGTTACAGATCTGGTTGTAACAAAACTTGATGGAACAAGTAAAGCTGGTTTTTTGGTTGGACTTCAAGGTAATTATTCAGTGCCTATTAGATATGTAGGAGTAGGTGAAGGGATTGATGATTTGCTTGAGTTTGATGCAAAAGATTTTGTTGATTCAATTATATAAAAACTATTGACAAAAACAGATAAAGAGTGTATACTTACCGTTGTAAAGCAAATCGGCTTTACAATTTGGATGGTGATAAATATGAAACTTGCTGAAAAGCTAAGTACAATTAAGCAATTAGACGTTTATGGTAATATGCTAACAACAAAGCAGAAAGAAACGTTAGAAGGTTATTTGTTGTATGATATAACTTTGACTGAGTTAGCGTCATTGCATAACACTTCAAGGCAAGCGATATTTGATACCATTCAAAAAACAATAAAATCACTTACAGAATTTGAAAAGAAGCTTGGAGTCGTTGCAAAGAATGAAAAGATTTTGCAAGAGATTGAGAAAATTGATTGTTCGGATGAAAAAACCAAGTACACACTAAACAAAATTAAAGACTTGATAAGTTAGGAGAGTTAAATATTAATGGCGTTATTTGAAGGTTTAAATGAAAAACTGAATCATATTTTCTCGAAGCTTACTCACAGGGGTAAACTTACCGAGCTCGAAATTAAGAATGCAATGAGAGAAATTCGTATTGCACTTTTAGAAGCTGATGTTAATTACAAGGTTGCCAAAGATTTTATTAATTCGGTAACAGAGAAGGCTGTTGGTGAAAAGATTTTGGAAAGTCTTTCTCCGGCTCAACAAGTAATTAAAATTGTAAGAGATGAGTTGACCGAACTTATGGGTGGTTCCAATGCAAAGCTTGCGGTGAGTTCAGCTCCTCCAACCATAATTATGATGTGTGGTCTTCAGGGCGCTGGTAAAACTTCAATGTGCGGGAAGCTTGGACTTTATTTGAAGAAACAAGGGAAGAAACCATTACTTGTAGCTTGCGATATCTATAGACCTGCGGCTATTGACCAATTAAAGATTGTTGCAAAAAGTGCAGGGGTTGAATTCTTTGAAGAGGGAACTGTAAATCCAGTCAAAATTTCGCAAGACGCAATCAGTTATGCTAAAAAGAATTCTCTTGATACGGTAATTATAGATACGGCTGGACGACTTCAAATCGATGAAAAGTTGATGGACGAATTGCTAGATATTAAAACAGCTGTGAAACCTGATGAAATTCTTTTGACAGTAGATGCTATGGTTGGTCAGCAATCTGCGGATGTTGCATTGGCGTTTAACGAGAAACTTGATGTAACAGGCGTGATTTTAACAAAACTTGATGGCGATACAAGAGGCGGTGCAGCATTAAGTATTAAAGCGGTAACTGGTAAGCCAATTAAGTTTTGTGGAGTTGGCGAGAAGGTGGGTGATTTTGAGCCCTTCCATCCAGACAGAATGGCAACAAGAATTCTTGGAATGGGAGATGTTTTAACTCTTATTGAAAAAGTTGAGCAAACTGTTGACGAAAAAGAGTTAAAGGCAATGGAAGAAAAACTCAGAAAGAATTCGTTCACTTTAGCAGATTTTATGGTGCAATTTGAGCAAATTCAAAAAATGGGTAATTTAACTGATTTGGTTGGAATGATTCCGGGGCTTGGGGCACAATTGAAAGGGCAAAAAATTGACGAATCAAAATTAAAAAAGTTTAAGGCGATGATTCAATCAATGACTCCAGCCGAAAGGGAAAATCCTGACTTAATAAAGGGAAATCAAAAGAAAAGAATCGCAAATGGAAGTGCTACAACTATTCAAGATGTCAATACACTGCTTAAGCAATATGAACAAACAAAATTGATGATGAAAAATATGAATAGTGGCAAAATGTCCAAACTTATGGGAATGGGCGGAACAAAATTTAAATATAGATAAGGTATTACTAACGAAAGTTATTATATACAAATATTAATG
>JAGBBI010000142.1 GCA_017938565.1 Clostridia bacterium | reverse complement strand
GAACATAAAATTTATCTTCCCCACCATTGCCACGAGTATTAGAAGTTTCACCCTTATTTCTTTTGTTAAGTTCAACCTTAATTTTTGCCTTTTTGTCATTTCTTTCCATATAAAATACCCCTTTTTTCTATTTATCAAATTATAACATAATCATCACATTTTGTCAACAGTTACGATAATGTAAAATACATATTCCCACCCGAAAAGATTGACAAAATTACAAAAATTACTATAATATATGTAGTTTGCTTATAGAATTTTTCAAAAGAAAAACACACAAAGGAGAAAATTATGAATATCTTTCACGATATCAATCCCAAAAGAATAACTAAAGATAAATTTACTGCCGTAATTGAAATCAGTAAAGGAAGCCGAAACAAATACGAACTAGACAAAGAAACCGGTCTTTTAATGTTGGACAGAGTTTTGTTCACATCAACTCACTACCCAGCAAACTATGGCTTTGTTCCACTAACACTAAGCCAAGACGGAGACCCTCTTGATGTATTCGTTTACTGCACGCAAGAAATTTTACCAATGAGTTTAGTTGAATGTCGTCCAATCGGCGCCATTGATATGATTGACAACAATCAAATAGACACAAAAATTATAGCAGTACCAGTTGGCGACCCAACATACTCAAACTATCACGAAATCACCGACCTTCCACCACACTTAGTCGACGAACTTATGCACTTTTTAAGAGTATATAAAGAACTTGAAGGCAAAAAGACCGAAATAAGCCAATTTTATGATTGCGCCTATGCAAAAGAGCAAATAGACAACTGTATGAAAAGGTATTTAGAAACCTTCAAGAAAAAGTAAACCACAAAAACCATTTAAGATTTGCTTTTAATGTTTCTTACGAAACAACAAAATATCATAGCATAATAAAAGCAGAGTTGATTATTTCAACTCCGCTTTTTTTATTCTTATTACTTAGTCTTTGCCATATGTTCGATTAAGTCAACAACTTTGCATGAATACCCCCATTCGTTGTCATACCAAGCGACAAGTTTTACAAAGTTAGGGTTAAGCATAATACCAGCATTTGCGTCAAACACCGATGTGCAAACCTCACCAATAAAGTCAGATGAAACAACAGCATCTTCGGTATAGCCGATAATGTTTTTCAATGTTGTTTCGCTTGCTTTTTTAACAACAGCCTTGATTTCATCATAAGTTGTGCTCTTTTTAAGTCTTACTGTTAGGTCAACTACAGATACATCAAGAGTTGGAACTCTGAAACTCATACCAGTAAGTTTGCCCTTAAGTGTTGGGATAACTTCCCCTACCATTTTTGCAGCACCAGTAGACGATGGGATAATGTTTCCGCTTGCAGCACGGCCACCTCTCCAGTCTTTTTTACTTGAACCGTCAACGGTAAGTTGAGTAGCGGTTGTAGAGTGAACAGTTGTCATCAAGCCTTCTTCAATACCAAAGTTGTCGTTAATAACCTTAGCCAAAGGAGCCAAGCAGTTTGTTGTACAACTTGCGTTAGAAACGACGTTCATTGATGGGTTGTATTCATTTTCATTAACACCCATAACAAAAACAGGAACGCCATTTTTGCCAGGAGCAGTAATAACAACCTTCTTAGCACCTGCCTTTAAGTGTCTTGATGCATCGTCAAGATTTGTAAACTTTCCAGTTGCTTCTGCGATATATTCAGCACCGCACTTAGCCCAAGGAATAAGTTCTGGTTCACGTTCAGAGTAGAACATAATCTTTTTCCCATTAACGATAATGCAATCTTCACCAGCCTCAACAGTTCCGTCAAAGTGTCCGTGAATTGAATCATATTTCACCATATACGCAGCGTAATCTGGTGTTAAGAATGGGTCGTTTACACCCACGATTTCAACATTTGAGTTGTTTTTAATAGAAGCACGAAGAACAAGTCTTCCAATTCTTCCAAAGCCATTAATGCCGACTTTAATTTTAGCCATTAATAATTTACCTCCAATTTTAATTGTAACAATATTATGATAAACCTTTTTTCAGATTTTATCAACTAAATTAACACGACGAAAAAATAAATTCCCATTAAAGTCATTAATTTTAACTATAAAATTCTGCTTTATTGATTTTCATAATCAACTTTGAGTTGCTTATTTCGTCTTTACTAAAGTATACGCCTTGCGATGTTTTTACGCCAAGACGCATCTTAGAAATTGCCCTTCTGACTGGCGTGAATTCTAAAAGTGCACTATCCCTTTCTTTTCCCTTTTTTGAAAGAGCAACTGTCAAGCAAGGATTAGACGCTCTTTTATTCTTGCAATATTGAAGTGATTTAATCGACGTCGGAAGTTCCACTTGATAGGCTTCGTTGTCTGGACTTTTTGCATAACCCACAATTACACAATCGACATACTCGCCAAGTTTGTGTTCTCCCAAAACCTTATCCCAGTCAATTTCTTCCATAAGCCCCAAATAGTTAAGTTGCACATTTGGATTTTTTACAACTCTTTCAAGGCTTGGCCTAAAGTTATTATTCAAAGCAAACAGCGCAAGGCTTTGAACCTTTGCATCTAATGTAAGTGTTACGTCATATGCACCATCTTCAATTACTGTATCAGGTTGAAGTTTAAACATATTGCTTGCCCTATCAAAAAACACAAAACCGTTTTCTTTCAAATTGTAAATAAACTCTTCTTCTTTCGAGTTCTCTGGTTTATAACCGACCTCTTTTAATTTATGTAAAATTTCAATTCCGTCCATAAAAACTCTCCTAAATATTTGTATCAACTACGTTAATTATAACACAGCGAAGTTTTTAACTGCAACGATTATTTTAAATATTTGCAATCTTATTTTTGCAAACATTTAACAGCCAGACTAAACCACTAAACTAAAAGTAGACATCAACAAACAATCTCTACTACACGTAGTAGAAATCATAGACCTCTCTTATGACACTATTTATTGAAAAATGCAGTAATTAATAATATAATTAAATCAGCATTAAATTAGAGGTGATTTACCTATGAGAAAACTTTTCAGTAAAAATGGTTTTGTTATTTCGGCAATAGTCGCAATTACTCTAACAATCGCACTCGGTTGTTATTTTGCATTTGGTGGAAAACTTGAAGAAGTGTATATCCCAGAAGATGCGAACCTACTAAACACAACACTTACTCGTCCAACCAGCGGTAACCCAAGCGAATACTCAGCCAAAGATAACTTATATATTGCACAGGGGGTTGCAACATCTTCGTCTTTTTCAACCGTTGTAACCGGCAACACAAAGGCTTCGATTGTATCACAAGAAATCTATGCCGAAAGAGTTGTTACACCTAAAAGTTGCTACAAGAAAAGCATAAGTGCTTCTACTTTTGTAAAAGTAGGTACCGAGTGTTATATCACCAACGGTAACTACCTTGTACGTCAAGCAAAAAAGGTCGACGCAATTGACCGTTATCAATTCGTAAACGAAGATTCGTACTTGACAAAACTTTCTGCTGAAGACTACTACAACTTTTACGGCGACACGCCAAACAAACTTTCCAACTATATAATTAACGATTCAACTATTTTATCCGCAGAGTTTGTTGGTTTAACCCAAGACGGCTTATATGAGTTTAATTATACCCTCGACCCTACTTTATCTACTATCGGAATAAGAAACGAAATGCGAACTATGGCAGGCACCGAAAAACATCCAGTAATTACAAGCGTCAACTTTAAGTTATGGCTACTTCCAAATTGGGATATTGCAAAAACCGAGACTCACGCCGAATACAAAGTTGAAATGAAAGGCTTGGGTGTAATAAGTTGCGAAGAACATACAACCGAGCATTTCACTTTTTCAAATAACGTAACAATTAAAGACGAAAGTTACTTTCAATCAAAAGTTGACTCTAACGATATAAGCACCGAATTAGTACTTGCACCAAGCACCACCGACATTTTATTAAACACATTTGGCGATATGCTTGAGGGCGAACCAATGCTACTTGATTTCAAAGTCAACAACGACAACAATTTGACAGGGCAAATTGAATTATCACTTGATATCGAAAACATTAACAATACAACAGCAATAATATATTTGAACAGACTCGACACAACAATTAAATACGCAAATAATCAAATATTTGTTTCATCTAACGATATCAACGGCTACATAGATATAAACGACTACGCTCCGCTCTTTGAAGATTTAATGTTTGAACTTGGCTTTGACACTTCAGAATTTGAAAACATTGACGCCAACTCACTACTGAAGGATTTAACTTTAACCGACATTGGCGACACCCTAACACTTGACATCAACACAAACATCTTAGGTATTATTATTTCAGCAAATGTAAACATCAATAAAAGTACCAAAGAGATTAATGCAACAGCCACACTGTTTGACGGATTAAGTCTTTCACTAAGTTCTGCAAAGGAAGAAAAGATTAAAAATCTTGACGACATTACATTTTACAACTTTGCCCCACTTATCGACACCTTACTAAATCAAAAAATATATTTATCAAATTATTCGGATGATTTTTCGGTTAAAATGTTAGCAGATTTTAGCACATTAGAAATTATTGGAAATGCATCAATTTTTAATAAAAACATAAAATTTAAAATCAACCCTTCAAAATTTCAAGCCGAAATTGACGGTGTTTTGACACAAAGCACTAAACTCGAAGAAGTTATTGGGCTTACAACAGCCTTCCTCTTTAGCCCGCAAGCAACAAACGAAAAAACTATTAATTTTTCAGATATTATTCAATCAATCAGACTTGATTCTGATGCAAATGACAACTTGTATTTAAGCGTCAACATCGCAGGTATTGATATTAAACTTGAAATTTTAGCAACAACCGAGGGCTACAACCTATCACAAATTTTAATCGACACCGAAAGCCTTGATACCAATTTAAAAATAGAAAACCACCTTGAAATAGAAAAAATCAACACATCTCTTTCGCCAATTTCAATAGACAATATTTTTTCACTTCTTGGTAATTCTTCACTAAGTTATGAATTAAGCTTGGCGAACTTAAATATTTTAACGAATATTGATTTTGCTTCCAAACAAATTTACGCATACCTTCCCGACTTTGAGCTCAACTTGTGGCTATTAACTGACGGCATATATATTCAAAGAGAAGATATAAAGGGCTTCATTAAATACAATGATTATGAATACATTATCACATTACTTGCACCAATCTTAGGCGAAGAAATACTTGATAAATTAAATTTCCAAACAATTAACATTGACCCTATTGAAATAATCAAAAGCATAAACCTATCAAACTCTAATAATAAGTTTTCTATTTATTTTAAATGCTTAGACAACGAACTTGCACTTTCCTGCCCAATCACAAACGACGCTATTGATATTGACAACTTGAATGTAAACTTTGGGAATTTATCAGCAAACATCAATCGAACAGCCTTTCCATATAAAGAGATGAATAAAACCGAATTTTATAATCTTACTCCAATACTTGAAACCATTGATAATGGTCTAATCACCTTTGAAACCACCATTTCATCTCACACAATTAAAGCGACTGTTGATTTAAAAACCAATAAAATTCACGCACTTCTTGACAACCAATTAAAGATGTTGATTGAAAATAACATTCTGTATGCCAATTTCAATGATTTATATTTCAAGTTTGAATTAAAAAACCTAAGCAACTTACTTCCAAGACTGAAAGCAGACTTTGGATTAGAAATACCTGAACTTACCGGATTTGATTTAGATGAAATCCTTAACTCAATAAATAATATGACGACAACGGTAAGCGACAACACAACTTCAATTGACATAAACATTTTTAACATTCCTCTATCCGTTGTCTTAAATAGTGAAAATAATAATTACAAACTAGACAGCGTGAATATTCAAATTGAAAATATGAAGTTTACACTCATTCCAACCACTTCACACTTCATATCAAACTTCAACACATCAAGCCAATCATTTATTGATGCAAACGATGTAATAGAAAATTATTATGATACTATTATTTCAATCATAAAATCTGATTTTATAACAATTAATGCAAG
The DNA here is from genome assembly GCA_017938565.1 of Clostridia bacterium. The sequence continues at coordinate 2,004 of JAGBBI010000142.1, read as the reverse complement.
CGGAACAATTGTTGATAAACCTTTCGAAAACTGCTACACTTCAATTCCATACAGCCTAGACATAACACTACCTATTTCTTCTAATAAAATGAAGATTGTTGCTACTTTGACATTTGCCATCGAAGAGTTTATTGACGGAGAAAAAACAAAATCCAGTGAACACACTATTTGGCTTAACTACCAGTCAAACCGATTGTATTTTGAATATAATGGCATAAAAGGAACCTTTAATACAGACGAACTTGACCGTTCTGTTTCATCAATTACAAAACTGTTAGATAATATTCCTCAACTTAAAACTCTTTTAGAAAACCTTATAAGCCTATCAACTATCAATTTTGATATTACTACTTATGATTTATGTTCAATTATTAAGAATATAAAATATAATTCAAACAAAGACCTTGCACTTGTACTTAACTTATCATTCTTGAATGATACTTTACCAGAAAACCTTGAATTAAACATCTCAAAAAAGAATAATAATTCACTGAATATTGCAACGATTAAAAACACTTCTTTCAGTGGCGTAGATATTGGGATTGATGCAAATATTGCACCACTTGATAAAGAGCAAGAAGAATCAACTTTCAACGTTCAAAATATAGATGAATTCATTGTCTTTGACAGTGTGAATAACCTGCTCGAAACACTCGCAAACACTGTAAGCCTTCGTCATTTTCACGTAACGGCTAATGTCAACATCAACCTAATTGTTTCAATTGATATCGCCCTAGATTTAAAAGTTGACATCGACGAGTTCGGCGTAGCAACCATAGTGGCAGTATTAGACAACAGCAATTCTTCGGCTCTTGGCTCATCTATTGCATTCAAAAACAAGTCTTTTAAAACTACTATATTCACAAGCACCGAGTCTAATACAATTTATTGTTCTAAATATTACACTTATACCGAAACCGTTTGGGAAGGAAAATTTATAAAACTTCCTGTTACATACACACGTGAAGTAACCGACTACAAAACTTTTACGACCGAAGACTTCTCTAACAACTTTATGGATATTTTAATCTACTTACTTGACCTAAGTGATACCATTTCGAATGCATTAAAAAACCCAAGTGAAGACAATCCCGGTGAAAGTGCAACCGTCGAAAAAGTTTTCCAAGACTACTCATACGACAGTAATAAATGTAATTATTCATTAGTTTTAAATCTATCAAGCCTAAGTTCAATGCTGGGTGAAACCACCATCAATATTACCCATACAAGTCCCGAAAATGGAGAAATTCAGCTCAATAAACTCAATGTAAAACTTCGACTTCTAAATTTACTTGATTTAAAACTTGACGCAACACTCGTAGACCACAATAACAATGATTACGGTACAGCAAATCAAATGACCGAATTTATAATCACTCATTCATTTGTTTCAATGTATTAAAAACCATTAAAATAAGTTGCAAAACATCTTTTAAAAGTCTTATAATTATAAATGAAATAATAATTAATAGGAGATTAAAAGTATGTATTGTAATACCGATGAAATGCTCCAAGATGCAAGGAAGAACTCCTATGCAATTGGAGCATTTAATATTTCAAATATGGAGTTTGCCCAAGCCATTATTAAAGCAAGTGAAGAAATGCAAATGCCGGTTATTTTACAAGCCAGTGAGTCTGCCTGCAAATATGCTGGTTTCGACGAACTTGTTGCAATGGTTAAATGTATGGCAGAAAAAAGTCCATCAAAGATTGCTCTTCACCTTGACCACGGCAAATCTTTTGACGTTTGCAAAAAAGCAATCGACGCAGGTTTTTCATCTGTTATGATTGACCTAAGCGGTTTATCTTTTGAAGATAATATTATTGGCACAAAAGAAGTCGTCGACTATGCAAAAAAACATAATGTCTCTGTAGAGTCTGAACTTGGTGAAATTATTGGCGTAGAAGACGAGCAAGTGTCAAACGTATCTCACTTTACCGACCCTAAGAAAGCAAAAGAGTTCGTCGAACGCACCGGTGTTACCAGCCTTGCAGTCAGCATTG
>JAGBBI010000015.1 GCA_017938565.1 Clostridia bacterium | reverse complement strand
GTCGTAATCATTTAGCAACTGTACAACATCTACTTCATAATCATCATATGAAGGATATACGTAAGCCCTTCCTGATTCTTTTATAAATCTATAATCGTTTTGAAAGCCACCGCCTCCTTCTTCATAATCTCCACTTGAATTATAAGCATCACATTCCCATTCTGTCCATAATGATACATAGAAATCGCTTGCATTAAAATCGGCAGATGAAACTCCTTCTATGGAGTAATATAATAGAACTTCTGCCCCTCCTTCTAACACATACCTCACGGTTAATTTAGCATCTCCTGCGAGTTGTGTTATAACGGGTGCGTTTATTTCTCTAATGAGTTGTTTTGAGGCCACGCTATTGGGCCAAGTTATTTTATACCCTGAGTTTAGGCTATTTTCTATGGTTGTTTTATTTGGGACTTTTATACTACTTTTCAGTGCGCTTCCAAACGCCCCCACCTCAATGTTGTATATTTCAGACCACTTTAACAATTTATTATTTGCCATATTACATTTAATTTTTATATACCAATAAATAGTTAAGGGAAGACAATTGTCTTCCCCTTTAATGTGTTAATCATCTAAATATTCCACAGATATTTTAACTATACCTTTTTTAAATTGGACATTATCAGTTATGAATTTTGTTTTAGCCTTTATGAAAGGTTTATCATCCACATAGATGTCTGGGAAGTATTCATACTTTTCTTCAAACATCCTGAACTGTGCTCTATCGGATTCTGGTAGGAAACCCAAATCTTTTATGGCTCTTTTAATTTCCTCCGCATTTGGAATGTCCTTTAAGTAGAACTTTTCGGTATAGTCCGCATCGTAGCATCCATCAGCAATACGTTTATCTGCGTAGTTTTTAGGATTAAACCAATATGATTTAGTCTTAGAGTACTTATACAGATAAGCGTTTTCCTGAAAATATTTTTCATAGCCCCCGATAGATTCATATATATCTTCATCGGGAATTTGTTTCATATAACTACGGGCACTTTGTACATTTGAGAAACCATATTCTACTCCTGACTTCCCCATATATTCTCCCTTATAGAAAGGAAAAATTCTTATGTCGCCGTTTTTAATTTGGGTATTATTCATACTATATTTATGGGATTTTAAAGAGTATCAAGAATATCCTTTACAGCGATGTCGGCCTGTTTATCGTCAGAGTAATACTTCTTCAACTTCTCGGCCTTATCCTGAAGGTCTCTTAGTTTGGTATTGTACTCCTGCTTTCCTATAAGGTACATAATGTCAGATTCCCATTCTTCAATAGTGTAATTATGACATCTAAACAATGCCTTGTAAGATGGGTCCAGTGATGGATTATTATCAAACACTCTCGTTAGTGCCGTCTTTTGCATATCAATATCCAACAAAAGAGCAATAAGTGACGGAATTGGAAGTGCCTTAATGTTCAATTCACCATATCTACAATTGGTTTTAAACTTATAGTTTTCTATTGGTTTCACAAGGCCCTCAATTTTCTTTTCTATGGTAGAAAGTCCGCCTTCAATTAAAAAATCTCTATTTTCCATATATCATTAAATTTTAATATTATTAATAATCATTCCAATGCTTAAGAATATCATCTATGGCTTTTTCAAACCCTTCTGAGTGTGTAACATTTTTATTTTCTTCTATGGGTTCATCTACGCCTTTAATATGTTGGGCTGACAATTCTATATCAAGATACATTATTTTCCTTATAAGTTCCCTGTCAGGTAATGTTTCTTTTATGGCTTTTTTATTTTCTTTTTCTTTATCTATTTCATTATAGAGTGCAATAAACGCATCTTTTTCATTATCGTGTTGGCTTAATTCATCCCAATTCCAATCTTTAATTCTACGCATTACACAATATACTTTATTAGTACCACTATAGTCATCAGCCATTTCATATATGGCTAAGTTGTTTGTTACCCTATTATATCTTACGCAAACCATAACAATTATTCAATCTCAGGAAGTGGTGCATTTTCATTAAAGCCAATAGCCGTATCTGAAAGACTATATGTACGCCACTCTTTTATTTTTTCATCTTTATCTCTCTTTGATGTAAAATGTAGTCT
>JAGBBI010000141.1 GCA_017938565.1 Clostridia bacterium | reverse complement strand
ATAAAATGTATTTACCACAATATGAAAATAGTTATTATTTTTATTTTGGTCTTAAAAATGGGGCAACAGTATTGGATGAGTTTAATAAACAGTTCTTTTCTGAATGTGAAAACGGAATGCTTGTGACGGAACAGCCAACCATTAAAATGGGCATAGAGGGCGACATCGAGGACCAAATATGTGGTGGAATGGTAGATGTTAATGTAACGTTATCTAATATAGAAACCCCATATCAAAGCATTGAAATAACCAGCGATGTCAATTTTATGAAGGGATATGGCCCAAATAAACCATTGGTTGTTATAAACAATGATGAGGAAGAAGCATATGATGAGTGGTTAACAAGTTATATGTTCACACTATCCGCTTGTAGTTTTGGTACTTATAATGTTACAATTAGAGATGCAAACGATAACATCTATACTAAAACAGAAAAAATAGGTATGGATATTTTATCCTTTAATAGTAGCATATATGATTTTAACACAACTAATTACGGCAAAGACACAGATAGTAGTAACTTGAAATTTCGCGGAGGATATGTAGAAGTTTCCAATGTTAAAATAGACGCCTTAAGCAGTGAAATACAGTTATCTGTTTACATTAAAGGCATAAATAAAAATATTACTTTCACAAACGATGGCGAAGGAACTGCCCAAAAATTGGGTGTTAATAAACCTGACGAATATGAATTGAGGGTTAAATATCAATGTGAGGGTAATACGGTTGATATGCTAATGCAGACTTTTATAGTTAGAGATAATAGTCATTTAGGGCTATATATGGGAGACCCCAATATAGAATCAATACCATTAACTGTAGGTAATCACAACCCTAAAAGTGAATGGTGGGTTAATATGGATGGATGGATACAAAAAGTGTCTACATTTAATGAAACCCCTACCGCAAACAGAGGTAAGGAAACATCGTCCATAAGAGTATATGCAGTGGGTGGCGATAAGGCAGTATGGGGCTATCCGCAAAATTCAGACGGACTGAATAAAAATGTATGCACAAGTGAGGATGTTACTAGTTGGCCAAATGGCTATATCCTTGATGATGAATATGTGTATTATCCAACTTTTGGTCCAAAAGATAATGTGCAATTTAGTGCATTAGCGCACGATGGCGTAATGGTTATGGGGGACTATGAGAAGACAACCACAAATGGCAATGGTGGGTCTTCAAGTTATTTAAAAAATGGTTATGGCTATATTTTTAAACCAGTACCAGATGGAGATTTGGAGTTCCACGTTTATAATGGTTCATATACAGCAAATACAGCCACTGATGGTATATTTTATCCATCAGTAGCATATCCATCGGTGGATAGGCCATTTTATTCTAAGACTCGTTTTTATTGTTGGCAAAGAAGAATAATAGAAATGGCGTCTGCTGGTGATGGCGGCGAGACCCCACAAATTACTGATTATAGCGAAGGGGGAAGAACTGAGATGGTGATACACAATGGGGTGACATATGGAAAATCATTTTGGAAAGACTCTTTCGTTGATAATATAGATTCTATACCAACACCTAAAGAAAACGATATATCTGAAGCAGAAAATAATAACGATAGATTAACGAAATTTAAAGAACGTTTAGGGTATCAGAAGTTATATAGAGATAGCGTCACTACAATTGATGATGGAAAATACATAGATGGGGGTACATCTGGAATAACATCTTATGGGTATGAAATTATAGGAGGTGCCCAAAATGAGGAACTCGTACAGTTGTCCAATTCAATAACCGATTCAGTAGATGCCCTTTTTGGGGCATATGTTAAGTTTATTGCGTCAGGTGATGGACAAGAAATGTCTGAGGCCATTGTTGTTGGTGATTCATATGGTGTTGCTGAGTATTATATAAAGGAAGCGAATCCAGAGTTTATTAATCAAAGTGATGGTAAGTATATCTTTTTAAGAACCGGAAAGAAAACAATTTATGCTTGCTGTACCTATACAACTCCTAACAACGAGCACATTGATACTGAGGGAGGTCCGGTAATGGTAAAAATCACCACCGATGACAATGCCGATAAAGCAGTAGAAAAGATAAAAGTAATGTACCCATATACGGATATAGAAGGAAACGTCGTACAGTTTAATAAGACTTTTAAGCCTAAAAAAGACGGACTTAGCAAAGGCGACAGAAAGGGTATAGTAAATATATTAGAGTATGTATTTGAAAAATGTACGGGTATAGCAGGTGTGAAAGACTATAGAATATTATATAAAGATAGCACTAACGATGAATTTGAATGGGAGACAAAAATAATAGGTTCAACATCACCAAGATATTGGTTTAAGAATAAAGCGTATTTTGCATATGGTGTT
>JAGBBI010000140.1 GCA_017938565.1 Clostridia bacterium | reverse complement strand
TATATTTGCATCGTAATTTGAAAACTTTTAAATATAGAAAAATATGTACAAGATTAACTCACTTCTTCTTAAAGATTTTTACAAGGCCGTTCACGGTGATATGATTCCCAAGGGTATGACAAAGTCAGTATCTTATTACACTCCTCGTAAATCACGAGTAAACAGATGGGATAAGGTTGTTAACTTCGGTCTTCAGATGTTTATTAAAAATTGGCTTATTGATGAGTTCAATGAGAATTTCTTTGGACGTTCTAAAGATTCAGTTGTATCTGAATATAAAAGAGTAATGGATTATTCTATGGGTATGGGTGTATGTGATGTTACTAAGGTGGAAAAACTTCACGACCTTGGTTATCTCCCAATTGAGATTATTGCTCTTCCAGAGGGAATGCTTGTACCTATGCGTTGTCCAATATTCGGTATTACCAATACTCACGATGACTTTGCTTGGCTTCCACAGGCTCTTGAGTCACTTATCTCTGCCGAGGTATGGTATCCAATGATTACTGCTACTGTGGGACACACTTATCGTCAGATTGTGGACCGTTATTACAATCTTACTTGTGAGGATTCTGTTCCACGTAGAAAAGCCCTTGGAAATTTTGACTTCCGTGGAGATATGGGAACAGATGCCTCTCTTAAGGCTGCCGCTGGTTGGCTCCTTTCATTTGTAAATACAGCAACAGTACCTGCAATTCCTTTTATGGAATATATGTATAACTGTGATTGTAGTAAGGAAGAGGTAGGCTTTGGAGCAGTATCTACCGAGCATTTCGTAATGTGTTCAAATTCGGCAAAGGATATTGCTGATAATCCTGACGAGACTTATGAGTATAAGGATATTGACCCTAAGAGAGAAAGAGTTTTCCTTAAGAGACTTCTTACTGAACTTTATCCAAATACATCATTCTCTTGCGTATGTGATTCATATGATTATTGGAATGTAGTGAAGAATATTCTTCCTACACTTAAAGAGGAGATTCTTGCACACAATGGTTGTTTCCTTGTCAGAGGAGATAGCGGTGATTGTGTAAAAGTGGTAACTGAAACCGTATTTGCGTTGTGGGATATTTTCGGTGGAACCGTTAACTCAAAGGGTTATAAGGTACTTGACCCACACGTTAAGGCCATCTATGGAGACTCTATCACAGTAGAGAGAGCAGAGCAGATTTATGAGGTGCTTATGCAGAATGGGTTTGCAGCACAGAATGTTTCTCTCGGAGTTGGTTCATTCTCAATGCATTGTATTGAAGAGGACGGTATGCTCAAGCCTTTTACCCGTGACACATTCTCTTCTTGTATCAAGGCGTGTGACGCAGTTATCGATGGCGTAGAGTATCCGATTTTTAAGGACCCTAAGACCGATAGAGAAACGGGTGACGGTTTTAAAAAGTCTCAGAGAGGTGCTTGCCGAGTATTTTGGAGAAGCAAACTTGATAAGGAAATTACATATGAGGATGGTCTTACATATGAGGAGTCTCTTATAAACAACCTTATGGTTCCTATTTTTAGGGATGGTAAATTCCTTGAGGGTGCAGAAGTTACTCTTAGCGATGTAAGAAAGCGTCTTAACCCACAGTTTTAATGTTTGGCACGGTTATTGTAATAACTGTGCCTTATAAAAATAAAGTTATTATGATACCGTTTACAGAAAAAGAAAAAAAGAGATTTGCGACTCTTCTTATAAATTCGAGACTTAAATATAAGTTCAAATGTTCTGAGCCAAATTATATTGGGCATTTAGAAGAATGCCTAAAGTTGGTTGATGATGGCCATTGGTATGCAAGCAAATATGATATCCAGGTAAAGTCTATGAGAGAAATTTATGGTATGATTAAAAGCCATAAAATGACAGATATGGATATTAAAGAATTTACAAACACAATGGAAAATCCTCGTGAACAATGGAAAGAGGAAATGAAAAAACATAACAATGGTGGCAGAGAAACGAGGGACAATAAAGGACAATGTGTTTATCAATATGTTTATAGAGAGCCTATAAGATACCTCAACGGAAATATCTATGAGTGCCGAAGAAACATTATCCGTTACCCAAAAAAGTGCCGTTCTTTAAGAACTTGGAGAAAATTTTATGAAATGTTCCCAAGACAAGCCGAAATAGACGGTTGGGATGGTAAAACATCTATTAGAATGAAGTAAATGAACTGTAGAATTAATTAAAATGGAAATTAAATATTTTGATGGTGATGTATTAACAAGCACGGCTCCAATAATAATGCATCAAGTAAATTGTAAAGGGGCAATGAACAGTGGTGTTGCTAAGGCAATAAGGGAAAAATGGCCTGTAGTTTATGATGAATATCTTCGTTTTTATCAGAACATTCCCACAAATATTCTTCTTGGTACAACGCAGTTTGTTAAAATCGGGACCGATAGGTATATAGCAAATCTGTTTGCACAGGAGAGATATGGCTATAATGGTGTACGTTACACTTCGTATGATGCCATAGATAAATGTCTCAAGAGTGTGGCCCGAAACGCTGAAAATGGTGAAATAGATAGGGTTGCTATGCCTTATAAGATGTCAAGTGACAGAGGTGGTGCTGATTGGGATGTTATTTTATCTCTTGTTAATTCTGCATTTAAAGATACTGATATAACTATTGAAATATGGAAACTATGAGGAAAAGACTTTTATATGTGTTTTTGGCGTCTTTGTGTTGTCCTTTTTTAAATGAACATATATGGGAAACAAGTGGTATTGAATTTTGGATTGGTTATGGAATAATTTTTGCTATTGCATTTTTTTCCTAACAATGATGTTTGTGCTCCCTATTAAAGAGGAATTAAAAAAAGAAGATAATATTAAAACTACAGAAAATGAGTAGAGAAAGAAGAAACTTACTTAACGATTTGGGGTTAGATGAATCTATAGTCTTTGAAAACCCTGATTATGATAGTGCTATAATAGGCTATGATGATAATACTGGCCGCATTATTTATGATTATGAAAAAATGGCAGAGTGCCTTATGGAGGAAGACAATATATCTTACGAAGAGGCCATTGAATTTATCGATTATAATACTTGTAGAGCAGTGCCTTACGCAGGAGCCAATGCCCCAATTATAATGCACGGAATCGAAGATTATCTTGACTATTCGGCAAATAAAAATAATCTCAAGTACGAATTTAATGCAAAAGAACATCTTGAAAAATGCATTGAATGGACTCGACAGTGGTTTGAAGAGAATGGTAAAGGTTGTATGGCTGTTCTTGGTATGAGCGGAGGAAAAGATTCTACAATTGCCGCAGCGATTATTGCTAAGGCCATTGGTGCTGAAAATGTTCTTGGAGTTGCTATGCCTGAGCATAAACAGGGCATTTGTGAGGCGGATAAAATCTGTAAGCATTTGGGCATTAAATATATAAAGTGTCCTATTGGTGATGCTTGTGATGCTATTTCCAATACGGTTCTTGATGCTGTTAAGTCACGCACAGTACAAACATCACAGAACATCCCACCTCGCGTTAGAATGACTATGCTGTTCGCTATTGCGCAATCGGTCAATGGACGAGTTGTTAACACTTGTAATTTGTCTGAGGAGTACATAGGATATAGTACTATTTTTGGTGATATCGCTGGTTCTTTTTCGCCAATTCGTAATCTTACAGTAAAAGAAATTCTTGCCATTG
>JAGBBI010000139.1 GCA_017938565.1 Clostridia bacterium | reverse complement strand
TTGATCTATACCTTTTGATTGCTGTTTTTTATATATACTAAATTTCCTTTTAAATCTACTTTTAACTTCACCTTTAATCCTAAGTTCTTTCAGCATAATTCTTAGGTCTTCATTTGTTTTATCTAAATCTACCTTATGCTTTTCGTATGTACGTTCCAAAAGTTCAGTTGTTGCTTTAAAATCTTGCGGATATAAATATTTAAAACATAAATCTTCAAGTTCGCCTTTAATTGTACTTAGTCCTAACCTTTCTGCTATTGGGATATATACATCTCTTGTGTCTAACGATTTCCTAATTTGATGTTCAGCCGATACTGATTCAAGAGTCCGCATATTATGCAATCTGTCTGCAAGTTTTATAAATATAACTCTGATATCTTTGGCCATTGCAATAAACATCTTTCTTAAAGACTCATTATTCTCGTTTGCACTGCTCTTATATCTAAGAGTTTTTACTCTTGACACACCATTTACAAGTTCGGTTATATCAACACCAAACTCTTGAACTAACTCATTTTCTGTTACTTCACAATCTTCTATTACATCATGCAAAAGTGAGGCACAAATGGCTTCTTCATCTAACCCGTAATTTAGCAATATTGTAGCGACAGCTATAGGATGAATGATATACGGCTTACCACTTTCTCGTTTTTGACCGGAATGTTTTTCCTCGGCATAACTTAACGCTTTAAAAATCTTTTCTTGTGCAGATGCCTTAAATTTACCTTTTATCAAAATTTTAAATTCTTCAATTTCTTCTAAAAAAGCCATAACACATATCCTCCATATTAATTGTTTGAATATAGTCTTATTAACTCAGATGTCGTTAAATCTTTCTTTATCTTTGTTTCTGCGTGTTTTAACTCACAAATATCAGTTAACGTCATATCAATAAACCCAAGTTCGGCGCAAACCAAAATTGTAAATGCCATTTGCAAAATAGAAAATTCTTCTTTACCACAAACCAACTCTGAGACCTCAATTAAATCATTTCCTGCAGTTGGCAATTTTGACATTAAATGTTTATAGTACTTTGCAAAGGTCTCTCTTGTGCAATCAACCTGTATTCTTTCCGCTCTTTGGTCTTTAACATATATATTTGCTCGCAAATTATTAAACTCGCCATCTACTTTAAAGCCATCTAGGAATACTAAATTGTTATATTGAACCAAGCAATTATAATCTATACATTGTATTGGGTTATATACCAATATTGTTTGTCCACCAGCAAAAGGTGTAACATCTGTTTTTAATTTATATTCGCTTTTGAGCATATTTAATGTATTAAAATCATCAGTTATAAACAACGTCCCAGACTTCGAATTTATAAGGTCTTTCAAGTCTTCTATTTTTGAAAACTTATTTATCTGTTTTTGTTTTGTTTGAGCACACATCGCCCTAAACTTGCGTTCAAGAGCCTTAATATTGCTGTATTGTTTTGCTTTATGGATTTCGGTAATTTCTGATGTCATCGTTTTAAGCATTGCTTTGACCTTTGGTGTTTTAAAGAAAGTATCACGTTCAAGGCCGAAATATAATTTCTTTGTGCCTTTCATTCTAAAATACGGAGTATACTTAACGCCAAAGAACGACATAATCTCTTTTCGTGTAGGAGTAAGTATTTTAAAATGTTTGAAACTTTTTGTTTCATAATAATAAAATCTATCACCCTTTAACAAAAAAATAGGTTTTGCATTTTGAAATCCAAAAGGCTCTAACGTTTCTAGTGCTTCAACGAAATCCAAACTTATTTCTTTTTCGGTAATTTCTTCGTCATATTCAATGTCAGAGTTCTCTTCAAGATTGTCAAAGACTAATTTTATCTCTTTCTGCATTATTGATTTAAAGTTTTGATAATTCTCCTCGGCAATAGTTAATCCACCTGCAAGACTATGTCCACCAACATCTATTAATAAATCACGATACTTATCAAGTATTTCGAAGATGTTTATTCCTTCTATGCTTCTTATTGAGGCTTTTAAATGCCCAATCTCATCTTTACTGAATATAAATACTGGACGATTGAATTGGCTACATAGCTTTGACGCAATAATTCCAATAAGTCCTAAATTTATATTGTCGTTGCGTATAAAAATTGCAGGTTCCTCATTAAAGTCAAGGTTCTTTAATTCTTCATTTACCTCAAGTTGAATGTCTTGTGATTGTTTAAGTCGTTCATTATTATCCGCTTCAATTTCATCAAACTTAGATTTTATAACTTCCTCATCTTCTGAAATCATAAACTCAAAACCTTTAAATGCACTATCCATTCTGCCACTTGCATTTAATCTTGGTACGACTTTGAAAGTTACATCAGTTGACGAAAGCTTGTCAAGTTTCAAATACTTTTTTAAATAGCCTATTGACGGGCGACAGTCTTCACTGTTAATTTTTTCAAGACCAAATTTAGTAATAATCCGATTTTCATCTAAAAGAGGAACTATATCACCTATTGTTGAAATAGCGCAAATGTCGATATATTTTAAAGCCTCATTTAAGCCGCTTATTGCATGAATTAGTTTAAACACAACCCCTGCGCCACTTAAACCATTAAATGGATAATCCTGACCTTGAATTTTAGGGTCAACGACTATGCATTGAGGAATTTTCTCAGGAGGCTCATGATGGTCAGTTACAATTACATCAATCCCACAGTCCTTTAAAGATTCAATTTCATTAAAAGCAGAAATACCGGTATCAACTGTTATAATCAAATCAGGGAAATATGTGTTAACTATTAAGTCTATTGTTTCTTCACTTAGTCCATAACCATCGGTATGTCGATTAGGTATAAAAGCAATCGGTTCTATGCCCTTAGATTTTAAGAATAAATAAAGCATACTGACGGAACAAATTCCGTCAGCATCATAATCTCCATATATTAAAACGGTTTGTTTCTCATCAATTGCGACTTTTATCCTTTCACACGCCTCTTTCATAAATTTTAGCAAAAATGGATCATGTAAATCGTCAAATGATGGGTTTAAGAAACGGCGGATTTCATCTTCCGACGAAATCCCCCTTTTCTTTAAAATTTTTAAAATCTTGTCTTCGTATAAAATCTTTTGTTCCATAAAACCGATTTAGACTTTGAAATCCTGTTTCTCCCTATTTTTCATTATTATTGTTTCTTGATAATATTTTCTTTTCTTTTTTACTTTCAGCGTTAATGACAGATACAAAATATGAACCAGTTACAAAAATTGATGTCCAAACGATTGAGAACATACATATAAGCCCGGCAAATCCAATATGCATTAATGAATGGTTAAATGTAAAGATTAAACCAACAAAAGCCACTAGTAATGCAAATGCTGGAACGATAGTGATAAATTTGCTGGTAGAAATTGAATCACAAAACAGCTCTGATATTTCTTTTTTATCGGAATGAACTAAATTTTTCTTTGAAAAGGCATTGCATGAAAAATATGTAAACATTGCCGCAGATAACAACGCAGACATAAAAAGCAATGTTAACGACGTCAATGAAACTAATGTTCTTGTTACGGCGTATAAAGATAGCCCCACCAATATAG
>JAGBBI010000138.1 GCA_017938565.1 Clostridia bacterium | reverse complement strand
AATTGTGGTTAAGCTTATTATTATTATATTAATCCACGCCGACACTGTCTTAAAATTCATTATCGGGTCAAAGGATTTAAAAATATCACCAATAAGTTGACCAAAGCAACAAATACTTCCACCAACTAAAAATGCATGAAATAATGGTTTTACCCATGAACCCTTAGGCGATTTTGCTTCTACATAACTCAAATATTCATTATTTCTTTTTTCAAAGTTTCGTTTCTCCTCGCTTTCAAGCAAAGAATTTATGGACTCGGTTGTAGACCTTGCTTTTACCCTGCTTTTTGCATTAGATTTTGTCGCCATTCATTTACCCTCCCAAAACATATACAAGTCGATTATCGCCAAAAGAAATAAAATCATACCAAAATTTGCGAATTATTTTAAAAGCAAATACAAAAACTAAGAAAAAACAAAATCATCTTTTGGAGGAATTATGAAAAAAATTATAGGCGCTCTTGTTGTAATAACTCTAACAATTTTATTTTGCACGGGATGTGAAGTCAGCAATACTGAACTTGCTAATTCTCTTGACGGCAATATGACAAGACTTGTATATTCGGTCGGCTACCTAGATAGTGTCTCTACTACTGATATACAAGACTTAACTATGAATACATCATATTTTGCTGGAAGTTCATACAATCTGAATAACGCATCATATTCAGGCATTAATGCATACCGAAACGCAAATTATAGGAGTAATGTATATAACTCTAATTTGTCTAATAATCATACATATACTTCAGCAGAGAACAATTTGACTGCATCTACAGATAGATGTGTAAATTGCGACGCATCCATCACAGATGTGGTTTCAACAACCACCAATAGCGCATCAAGCTCCGGCAATGCCAAAAACACCAAACTTGGAGGGCTTTGCAAAAACTGTCAAGGGCTAAACACTTCTACCGCACAAGATTTGACCAATGCCTCTGATGTAATTACTTCCGAAGATGTAATAAATGAAAACACTTCCAGCACAAGCTATTTCGTTGATATTAGTTTAATTGAAACAAGTGCATCAGATTTGAATAATATTTTATTAAGCATCAGTCAAAAGCGTGGGATTATAATGCTTTATTGTACCGACCTAAGGTCTGGGAATATTGAATTAAGTTCCGATGATAAATCTGCCATAAGCGAATATATTACAATTATAAAAGAAACAATTAATTACTTGAATAATAATTCTACAGCACTCTCTGCACACATAAATAACATTAAAAATGTCGCCTACACCGAAGGAGCTCAAGAACTTATCAATGCAAAACTCATTCGGGCAAATGAAGTGCTTAAGACAAGATATGCAAAACTTGATACTTGCATAGACTCTCTTGATGCAATTATTTCTATCTTGCAACGAAATGTTGGAATTGATTATTCTTCGAGTTACTTAAACAACAATACCTATACAAATACAACATTAACTAATACTAATTCCAACATTATAAATGAACCTACAACACAAAATCTAAATAATTCAGTAACGAATAATAGTACAACAACTCCCCCTACGGATAAAAACACTCAAAGCACAAACGATGCAAACTTTTATTCCAATTTAAATGATAATATTCCCTCTAACAACAAACAATCGCAAACTTCCCAACCAGCCGAAAATAATACACCTATTATTAATCCGAACAATAATAACTCAAATAAAACCGACAATACAATAGTTAATTATAATTATGCAGGTAGCACTAATACCAACTACAATGACGGTCAAACGCCAAACGTGAGTTTAAACACAAATCAATCTAGCCCCGTTGTTCCCGCTGAACAAGCTTCCAATCTAGAAGCCTCAACAAACTGTGCAATCGACTCAAATTGCAATGCTTTTACTTCGGAGCAAAAGATAGATAATTCAGCAGACGTTTTAAGCGGTCTTGGCGTATCAAACCTAAATAAAACATCTAATCCAAAAGGTATTGGTGTTCAGCCATTAGATTCTTCACCAATTACAGGCATTACATACAATTCGACCTCTGTTAATGTACCAAAACCGGGCACTTTAATTTCTTCAATTGGATTAAAAAATGAATCAAATTCAAATTCGATAAAACCTATAAACACTGAAAATTATTCACACAATAACGGATTAAAACTTGTGGATAATAAAAACGATAAAATAACGCAGGAGCAAACCTTAAAACAAGAGAACATAACCACTAAATCCGTTCAACCGAACACTATTAAAGAAAACGACCAAGACATCACCGAACTTCCATTTTACAATACTATTGATGAAAACACTTACGATAATAAAACACTATCTCCAAAACCACTAATT
>JAGBBI010000137.1 GCA_017938565.1 Clostridia bacterium | reverse complement strand
CTGCAAGGTCTTTTTTTACGCCGAAAGCCTTGCAAACACGGCATTTTTGACAATAAAACTATTATTTTATTTACATTTTCACAGATGCAAAACTCAAATTTCAATGCCCTTAAAAACGGTGTTGAAACTTGACTCAAAACAGCCCTAATTTCAAGGGTGAATCAGAGTGCTTATGTAAAAGTGTATCAAAAGACTTTTACAAAGGACGATGCAAAGGCTTACCTTTACGCAGAGTCCACGAAACACAGAATCCTATTTTGGCAGGATATAACGGTTAATATCCTTATATAAACAAACAAGAACTATGGCATTAAGTTGTCATAGTTCTTGTTGTATTCATCTTGTTTTTGGTTAGTTATTTTTGATAATAAAGAAATAATGCACTACCTTTCATTAAGATAGTGCATTTACTTATTCTTCATTGAATCAATTAGTGTGATAATGGCTTGGATTTGTTTGTCGGTCAATCCTTCAGTATCAAATATTACTGGAGGCTCGATGTTCTGTTTTCCAAGCAGATAATCCACGCTGCAATTATAAATGTTAGATAATGATAATAATACATCCGTGCTGGGTGTTCTCTCTCCTGTCTCATAGCCGGAAATTATAGAAGGAGATATATTCACCTTATCAGCAACTTGTTTTTGAGAATATCCGTACTTTACACGGAGCAGTTTTAATTTTTCAGGTAAATCTTTAATCATTGTGTTGCCCTCCAACACTCATTGTAAACTATCCCACCACACAATGGGAGTTATTCATATATGCTGTAAGCGTTGACTTAATCCGCTTATTGTGATACAATAAAATAGAAATTTTATAGATATTATTCGCAACCAACGGAGGAAAAGGTATGGCACTTGTTAATTGTCCCGAATGTGGAAGGGTAAATGTTTCTGATACAGCAGTTAGTTGTCCTGATTGCGGATTTGCCATAAAGGATTACTACGATAAAATCAAACTCGAAGAACAACGCTTGCAAGAAGAAAAAGCACTGCAAGAGAAAAGAGAAACCGAGGAACGTCATAGACGAGAAACAGCAGGAGAACGGCAAAAAGAAACCGTTGCCGGATTAGAAAAACAAATTGAAAATTCCTCAAAAGAAATACGAAACGGAACAATCGGATTGTGTATTTCCATACCGCTGGCAATTCTATCTTTTGCTTTAAGTAGCAACGGTAGTTTAGGTGTTTTAATAGTAATAAGTGTAATTGCCGCTATTATTAGTTTGGTATTCGTAGTTTCCGGTATGAATGAAAAGAAAACTGCTATCAGTGATTTAGAAACTGCTAAATGTAATTTGGATGAATATGAAAAGAATCTAAATGCAAGAATTGAAGCAATGGTCGCCCAAGGTCAAGCATATGCTGCTAAAAATGCCGCAAAACACCCCAAGTGTCCCATTTGTGGAAGCACTAATACAGAACGCATAAGCACACTTAATAGGACGGTTTCTGTTGCTACTGTTGGACTTGCATCTTCAAAAATCGGAAAACAGTATCAATGCAAAAATTGCAAACACAAGTGGTAATAGGAGTAAAAAGATGGCTGGAAAACATAATTATTGCCCAATATGTGGTGAAACTCAATTTGGCACAAATGTAGTCTGTGTAAATTGCCATAGCGAAACAGCAATGGCTCAATCTATATACGACTACGAGTATTATCAAAATCAATCAATGGAAAAATACGGAGATTTTACCCATTGGAAAGAATTCTTATTACTTGAAATTGAACAAAACCCCTTATATAATCCTAATGCTGTTTCTTGTAAGTCAAATCAAAATATAGCATATAATTCGGCTTTACAAGTCAAAGATGATAATATTCCTAAATGCCCTACTTGTAGTTCTACCAATATACAAAAGATTTCTGCAACATCAAAGGTTGTAGGAGCATCATTATTTGGGTTATTTAGCAAAACAGCAACATCACAATTTAAGTGTAATAATTGTGGATATAAGTGGTAAACAACAAAGTATATGTTATGAAGATTAAGGCGTGACCATCAAAAAGTCACGCCTCTTTCTATTACTCGGCAACAGGTGAACATTCAAAAGAGTATTGCATAGTACCAACATAGTCTCCGGCTCTGCTCCACCTATCCATTATCTCCAATCCAAAATACTTTGTTAGAGTGGCATCTGTAAATTCACTTTGCGTAAAAGTAGCAAGTGGTGTTTCACCGGTATAGTTGCAGTTGTTGTTGATGTCAATTAAGGTGCAAGTAATTGATATGTTTTCATTCTCTGTGTGATACAGCCTAATGCCATTTTCTGAAATGTTTGTGCAATAGACCTTGACAGAATAGCCGCTCTCAATATTGGCATCCGATACAGTAACCGCTCCCATCTCACCATTTCTTAAATCAATGGTTGCCGGAATGGTTACGGTGTAACTACTATACAGATGTGCATATACTTCTGATTCTCCGCTCCCGGCTGATTCGTCCCAATACTCCGCTGCAAAAGCAGTAGTGGAGAAAGAAGCCAACAAAGTTAATGATAAGAATAAAGCAATAAGTTTTTTCATTTCAAAAATCCTTTCTATTGTGCGTTTATTTCTAATTTGAGTTCGCCGCTGTTCAATTCGATTTTGTCCGTGAGTGAATAGCATTGATATACAAGGCGGCAATTCTTGTATATCCCTCTCCGTAAT
>JAGBBI010000136.1 GCA_017938565.1 Clostridia bacterium | reverse complement strand
TTTGTTCCAAAATTTTTTAATGAAATCCATATTTAAACCTTCTTAATCTTTAATGTAAAAGTACTACCAAAATTTACTTTGCTTTCCACTGTTATCTCACCACCGATTAAATCAATAACTTTTTTGACAAGAGCAAGTCCAAGTCCATTTCCTTCTGATGAATGGGAGGTATCACCTTGATAAAATTTGTCAAAAATATGTTTTCCAATATCATTTGAAATACCACAGCCACTATCTTGAACTTTAATTAAAACAGTGTCTTCTTCATTTTTAAGAGAAATAGAGATAAACCCTTTATCGGTAAATTTAATTGCATTTGAAATCAAATTGTTAAGAACTATTTCTATTAAACTTTCTGAGCCCGTTATCATTACATCATCAATATCGCAAATAAGCTCCAAACTTTTATTTTCTATCAATGTTTCATATCTAAGTATTGTAGTTCTTAATAATTCTGATAAATCGAAATGTTTATTTTCAGGTATAAGCTCTTGATTTTCTAATTTATTCAATTTTAAAATGCTAGAGATTAAATTAGAAAGCCTTTGTGTTTGCATTATTATGCCCGTAATTATTTCATTCTTTTGAACGTCTGGCAGGGTGGAATTTTCAAGAGTCTTCGCATAGTTTTGAATAATTGCAAGAGGTGTTTTAATCTCGTGAGAAACATTTGATATAAAATCTTTTTTTAAGATCTCGTCTTTAGCAAGCTCCGCCGACATAATATTAATATTCTCAAAAATAACATCATATCGAGTGTATTTATCGAAATCGTGTAAAGGGTATAACTTTACGTCAAAATTACCAGAGGCTATTTTGTCTGTTGCTTCAAGTATAAGTTTGACGGGTTTATCTATCATAATCTTCCTTCGCCAAACATCTATGAACGTACAAATCAACGCTCCTAAAATTATGGTTATAAGAACTGAAACAACCACAACAAGCTGACTTCCATTCGTCCACTTTGTTGCAAAGTAATAAACAAAAATTGAAGCGGTAGAAGTTAGCATAATTGTAGAAAAGAATAGGAGAAACCCTATAATAGAAAATGAAGAATTAGTTGTTTTCATTTTTTAGCACCGCCTTATAACCAAGACCGTGTACGGTTACAATTTCAAAGCCGTCGCATTTACTGGTTTTATCTCTTAGTTTCGCCATATATACATCCACAGTTCTTGATGTTGCTGAAGAATCATAATCCCAAAATTCTTCCATCAAACTTGACCTTGTAAATGTCTTTTTAGGAAACGATAGAAATTTGTATAGCAAGTCAAATTCTCTGACTGTAAGTTGCAGTTCTTCGCCGTTTAAATATGCACTATGTTCAATATTATCCAGCGTCAAATTTCCAACAACAATTATTTGCGTGTTGTTTATATTTGCTCGTCTTAAAAGTGCACCAACTTTCAAAATTAATTCATCTAAATCAAAAGGCTTTACCACATAATCGTCAACACCAATTTTATAGCCTAATTGCTTTGAGAATTTATCATCTCTTGCTGTCATAAAAATAATAGGGATTAGTAAATCTCTTTCTCTTAATTTTTCGACAAAGCTAAATCCATCCATAATTGGCATCATTATATCGCTTATGACCAATTGATAATTACCGTTTTCCAGTTCGCTTAAAGCATCTGCTCCGTTAAAACAGCCTTTAACATCAAAGCCGTTTTGTTCAAAATAACAACATATTGACTTGTTTAATTCTTTTTCGTCTTCAACTATTAAAATTTTTGCCATTATAAGCCTCCGTACGTAAATATATAATATCATATTTGTTATCAAAGTTTAATCATTTAATTGTAAAATTTTTGTAAAACTTTTTAAATAT
Source organism: Clostridia bacterium (assembly GCA_017938565.1). Next base: position 3,836 of record JAGBBI010000136.1, on the reverse strand, counting down.
AAAATTGAGATTAGTTAGTAAACTTTGCGAAATAATTAAAATAAAATTGATTTTAGAAATAATATAGTGGTACAATTAAGGTATTGGTGGTGATAAAATGAAAACAATTAATGATTGTCTAAAGCTCATTGCGACAGATTGTGGTTGGAAATATATTACGTATGACAATGGGAAACTAATTCAACTTATAAATAGGGAAGGGCAAAGCGTTGCAGTCTACGACCACTTTTTCCCATTAAACAGCGACACAACAGCCCGAATTTGTGATGACAGAAGTCTTAAATGCAAACTGTTAAAAAAAGCGGGTATATTGTGTGATGAAAACTATGAGATTGCCTTTACCAGTAGAAGCCGACTTTTAGCAGACTTAGAACCAATGCTTGAGAAGTATGGAGAATTAATATTAAAAAGTAACTACAGACGTGATAAATTCATTACAAAAATTTCTGGCAAAAATGAATTGGAGCAATTTGTAAACACAAAGCATAAATTTGATACTGTCTTAGTAAATCAATACATCAAATATGAGCATTTTTATAGCGTATTTATAGTAGGTGGCATTGCTGAATTGATAGTAGAGTATTCAAAGCCTCAGATTATTGGAGATGGTATAAGCGCAATTTGGGAACTGCTAAGCTTGGCAAATATTACGACCTATGATGAAAATATTGACTTAAATAAAGTGCTTGAACGTGGTGAGGTTTTAAACACAAGTTGGCAAATTAAAGCAACCGACTCTAAAATTAAAGTGGTCGACGATAATGAAATCATTAAAAAACTCTCCACGCTTTCTCTCAGTGCGTCAAGGGTCCTTGGTATGACAACTGGTACAATAGATATTTACAAACAAGACGGGCAATACTTTATTCAAAGCATAGATACATCTTTGAATGCCGATCTTTTATTAAACGATACCGCCAACCAATTTAGAGTCATTCGTTTATATGAAAAAGCAGTACGACTTTTAATTTAACTGTGTAACAACCTTTAATTGATACTTTTCAAATTATAAATCAAAAGAGAGAAGTGAAAACCTCTCCCTTTTTTATTTCTACTTTTTATATTTAAAACGCCCTATTGGATCTTTTTCTTTTTTCTCCTCTTGTTCATTAGTTGTTGAACCGCCAAGAAGTGCATTTGTTCGATTTAACCCAAGATTGAATTTGTTTGTAGGGTTTTTCCCACTATAACGAGCTTTTTTTTCAGCCTTTTCTTTATCTTCGTAAATTTTAAGTTGCTCCTTATCTTTCTTCACCACTTTTGAAACGGGGCGAATTATGATTAGGCATACTACTGAGACAATTATCAAGTACTTAACATATTCCATCTTTTGTTGATTTAAAAATACCAGCAATAAAATTACACTGCCAATTATACCTGCACCACAAAAGAAAAGAATGGTTTGTTTAATTCTAAGTTGAGTTTTTAGTTTATCTTTATAATTCATAAGAGTTCCTTTAAATTTGTATTGACTTATATTAGTTTATCAAAACTAAATTAAATAATCAAATAATTTTGTCATAATTGTGAAATTATTCCAAATTTAAAAAATTTTTTAGTGGGGCAGGGTAGAAGATGTTATTCGTAGAACTTTTAGAATTGTTAAGCCGAAGTAAAAACATAGGGCAGTGTACGACAACCAAAGCAAAAAAGGCTAAACTTCGACACTTTCAAAGTATTCGCAAAATGCAGATTTTACGAAATTATAACGAAAAATTTATCAAAATTTTAGCGTTTTTTCATAATTTATCAAGCTTTTATATATTATTTCCAAAATTTATTAAATTTGACCTCTTTTTATCGCTTTAGGATTTTATTGATTTTCTACGAATTTCTACTTGAATTATCATACAACTAATTTCTTCAAATACTGATTAAATTCATATAGTAACTCATTGAAGTTTATAAGGATTTTTGTCTCATACGTATAAGAAATTTGAATAAAATTACTAGAGACTTTTTAGGTCAATTCTGTCTGAACTCGCCTAAATATAGGCAACTTGTCTGTCATATATTCCTCCACAAAAATGCCTTATTTTATCGTCTAATTAAATTAGACAGATTATGCCAAAACATTACATATTGCGGTGTCTAAACTGTAAGGTATTCTCCGTAACTTCTTATCAAATCTTTATCCAAATAAACTTAAAGCCCTAACGCTAATTAAAATACATCATATCTTACTGAATATATGAAGGCAAAATAAAAAGTATTTTGCGAAAAGTTTTAAAATCATTTGCAAATTAAAAGGAGAAATATTATAATTAAACTATGAAAAATTATTTTGAAGCTCGTGCAAATAATTGCATATTAAAAACTCGTGAAGTTTTAAAAGAATTGCCAACTTTTTCCGATATGTTTTTCGTCGGTGTTGAGCAATCTACTTCCCCACTCACAAGGCTTAATTACGCCTATGATTTGAGGGTTTTTTTTGAATATCTTATGACTGAGACCGACTTGTTTGATAAAGATTTACGCCAACTTCACCCCGAAGATTTAAACAAAATTTCTGCTCAGACAATAGAGAATTTCTTAAGTTATTTATCACATTACTCGTATGATAATAAAGAATATTCAAATGGAGACCAAGGGAAATCAAGAAAGCTTTCAACTATTAAGACCTTCTTTTCTTACTTTTACAACAAAGGATTTATTAACGAAAATGTAACCCAGAAGGTCAAAATGCCTAAGTTACACGAAAAGCCAATTATAAAACTTGAAGCCGATGAAATTGCAAAACTTATAACAATAACCGAAGCTGGGTCATCTCTTACCGACCGAGAAAAAGCCTTTCATCAATACACCAAAGAGCGAGATGTAGCAATCATAACTTTAATGCTTGGTACTGGGATTCGTGTGTCTGAATGCGTAGGACTAAACCTTGAAGATGTTGATTTCGATGTGAATGGAATAAAAATAACACGAAAAGGTGGCAATCAAGAAATAGTATATTTTGGAGATGAGGTTAGAGAATCCTTACTATCCTATCTTGTAGTGCGAAACAAAAATAAACAAGCACGCAATGAGAACGCTGTATTTTTATCTCTTCAAAATCGACGAATTAATGTTAGAACCGTTCAACTTCTTGTAAAAAAATACGCTAGTGCCACTACTCCACTAAAAAAAATTACTCCCCATAAATTGAGGAGTACATATGGTACTGAATTGTACCGTGAAACGCAAGATATTTATATCGTTGCAGACGTTTTAGGACATAAAGACGTGACCACAACAAAAAAACATTATGCTGCGATATCCGAAGATTTGCGTAAAAATGTCGCAAATAAAGTTAAATTAAGAGACTAGTCGTTATCGTCAAGCCCATACATTTTGTAAAGGTCGTGAAGTGTGCTGTTGCCTTTTTCGATTTTATCAATTTGTATATGCACATATCCATCTTTATCTGTATTAAATGCATCTAAACACTTTCCGCAATTATCACAAATTTTAGTTGGGTCTAAATCACAACTGAAATCATTATTATCATCGAATTCAAAATCCTTATATTTGCTAAGTTTAGCGTTTTTGGTTTCGTTTCTATTTATTTTATTGCTGTCAGAATTGCAACTGCAATGTTGATGTGATAAACTTGTATGTGTATGACAATCACAATTATGATGATGTTTCTCTTCCATTTATACAACTCCTTATTACTTAAATATTATAACACACTTTTAAATTGTGTACAATAAGTTTAATCAAAAATTTGTTTTAAAAGTTTGAACAAATGTTTTGCATTTTTGATTTTCTTGTAGTATAATGAAATTCGCAATCATTATACTACTTTTTTTGAGGGATTATATGGCAAAAACCACACAAGACAAATTGAATAAAAC
>JAGBBI010000135.1 GCA_017938565.1 Clostridia bacterium | reverse complement strand
GTTACAACTTCGCCGTTTAAGTCTTGCATCTCTTCAATTACAAATCTTTGGTTAAAGGCAATCGTTGGCGAAAGTATTTCAATAATATCACCAACTTTAAAGCGGTTTCGCATCTCAATTAAAAGTTCAACCCTGCCGTCCTCACGACGAACTCTTTTACCTTTAACAATTCCCAAAAAGTTCGCCGACTGTGTTTGATGGTTGGTCTCATAGTTTTGTCGAATTTCGCCGTCGCTCACCATAAAGCCGGTTGTATATTTTCTGTGGCTTGACTTTTCAAGTTCGGTTACATAGTCCGCTGAGTTCAATCTTTTATCTTCTTCGTTTTTAACTATTGCGTCAATCGCTCTGCGATAGGTGTTTATAACCGTTGCAAGATAGTAAGGCGATTTCATTCGCCCCTCAATCTTAAAAGATTTAACCCCTGCACTCATTAATTGCTTTAAATAGTGAACTAAGCACAGGTCTTTGCTGTTTAAAATATATGTCCCACGATTATCTTCCAAGATTTGATAGTAGTTATCCTTTCTTTCTTCAGCGAACTTTGAGTTCTCTGGGGCTTCGGCACGCTCAGATAAATAGTAACTGTATCTGCACGCTTGAACGCACTCACCCTTATTACTATCTCTGCCAGTTAGGTAGTTTGAAAGTAAACACCTTCCTGAGTATGAAATGCACATCGCACCATGCACAAAGACTTCCACTTCGACATTCTTTTCGGCTAGGTTCTTTGTAATCAAAGAAACTTCATCTAAACTTAACTCTCTTGCAAGCACAACTCGCTTTGCATTAAAGTGATTTACGTAAGCCAACGCACTGTTGATGTTTGTTGTATTTGCCTGCGTACTGATATGAAGTTCAAGATTTGGTGCAACACGACTAATAGTATCCATAACACCAATATCTGAAACGATAACTCCGTCCGCACCAGCCTCTGCTATTTCTTTAATGTATTTCTCAAGTTCGTCTAAGTCATTGTTCCTTGGATAGATGTTTACCGTTACATACGCCTTTTTGCCAAAACTATGTGCATACGCAACCGGCTCAGCGATGTTCTCAAAATTTGAAGCAAAGGCTCGAAGTCCAAACTTCTTTCCCGCAAAATATACAGCGTCCGCACCAAAGTGTATGGCTGTCTTTAATTTTTCCATATCGCCAGCAGGTGCTAGCAACTCAAAATTGTTTTCCAAAATTTTTCTCCTTAAATTTTCCTCTTGTATTTTTCAAGTCGACAAACAACCTAAGACCCAAGTCTTGTTTCTCTTTCCTTTTCTGCTTTTCCCCTTTTCCACTTCTTTATTTTTCGTCCGAACCAAAACTTTACGCCTGAGATAAATATATCAAGTGAAATTAAGAAAATATTAACCAAAAGCAACGCAACCGCACCGATAAGTGCAAGTTTGTCAACTTTTGACGCCGTTACAATGTTCATAATTGACATTACTATAAGTATAAACTTTACAATTCGCTTAAACCACTTCATTGTAGTTTTGTAAATTGAAATACTTTCTTTTTCATATCTTCTTGAATGCATTGAAGTAATAGTGAGCAAAATAAAAGCAACTGCATAGATAATAAAAAGCCACGTAGTAATTTTTGTAAGAGTTTTGTTCTCTTCGGTGCTTTTAAGTAAAAGCGTAAAGGTTAAAACCGTTTGAAACAACATAGAAAAAAGAGTGAAGCCGAAAATTAATCGGCTACCCTTTCTTCTTTTATTGGTTCGCTCGGTCTGAGTTTTCTCCATTATTTTCTTCCTTTGTAAGACTTTAAAGTTAACTTTTATTGATTTTCGTGTTCAACCGTCTTTTTGGTCGCAACCAAAACACCATCTTCAAAGTCATACAAAGTTACATTCTCAAGTCGGTTGTCCTTTTGTGCCTTTTCAATAAACTCTCGCATATTCACAACAATCGTTCGGTGTTTCTTCTCTGGAATTTCAGGCTCTCCCTCTACCTTCCCGTGATACAAAACATCGTCAGCAATTAAAACCCCGCCATCGTTAAGCAGTGTTATAAGTTTATCGTACATTCTGTTATAACTTGACTTGTTGCAATCGACAAAAATCAAATCAAACTTTTGAACACTTTTTGCGTTCACAAGACTGGTTGTAATATCTTCAGCATCAGCATTTACTGGAAGTGCCCTATCATAAAAATCAAAGTCGCCCAAAGTAAACAACAACTCTTGAAAATTATCTTTATCACGCTCTACTGCCAAGAGGTTAGATTTTTCTGACGCACTTAAAATGACAACCGAACTAAACCCTTTTCCAGAGCCAAGTTCAAGCACCATATTAGGGTTTAATTTGTCAACAATCTTTTCAATTAGCGACGCTGTTTTTGGTCTTATTATTGGAAAATCACCAAATCTTTCACGCAACTCTTTTAACTCTTTTTTTCTTGTTTCGTTTATCATAATTTTATCTCTTTTTGTGTGTATTTTATATCAATATTACTATATTAAATCAAATGGAATACTGGAAGCACAACTGGGCTTCGACCAATCTTCTTAACAAAGAAGTTTCTGATTGGCCTACGCAAAATCATCTTTGCTTCATCAATATCAAACTTTGGCATCTCTTTAATATTTTTAAGAGCATCAACCAAAATCCTTTGAATTTCAGCATTAAGTTTTTCAGCCTCGTCTTGGTAAACCAAGCCCCTTGTCAAAATTACCGGTGAGCCAAGAACTTCGTTTGTCGATTTGCTAATCGCAACCGTAGCAATTAAAATTCCGTCTTCGGCAAGTTGAGCCCTGTCTCGAAGAACAACACTTGTAGCATCGCCAATTCCAAAGCCGTCAATCAGAACTTCCCCAGCCTTCACATCTTCAAGCCTTGTAATTTGACCGTTACGAAGCGAAATTTGGGCTCCGTTTTCAACCATCATTACATTTTCATCTCTCATACCTAAACTTTTTGCAAGTTCAGAGTGGCGAAGCAAATGCCTGTACTCGCCGTGAACTGGGATAAAATTCTTAGCCTTAACCAAACTGTGCATAGTCTTTAATTCTTCACGGCAGGCGTGTCCCGATGCGTGAACATCTTCGTGAATTACAATCGCACCCTTCTTTGAAAGATTGTTTATAATTCGATTTACCATAAATTCATTCCCCGGAATTGGAGATGAAGATAAAATGACTGTGTCATTGTCGCCAATTTCAACTTTATTAAACTCGCCATTTGCAAGTCTGCTTAATGCACTTGCAGGTTCACCCTGAGCCCCAGTGCAGATAACCAAAACTTTGCCGTCTTCCATAT
>JAGBBI010000134.1 GCA_017938565.1 Clostridia bacterium | reverse complement strand
ATTTTTTCGTTTTTATTTTTATTTTTTAATTAATTTCAAAGTAAACGGCATTGTCTCATCAGTCAAAACAGGATATGCTAAATCGGTATAATAGACGTAAAATTTATATTCGTTTCCATTATACATAACTATTTGCCCATCAGTAACACATTCATTCCAGTGGTCCAAATTAGCACCATCTATCAAACTAATGATATAATTTTCTGTAAGTCCATTTGGTAAAACAAAACTATACGGGTATCTTGTTGCCTTTTTATATTGTCCTCTTTTTGCCGTATTAAGACTTACATAATATTCATCACTTATTCTTGGTACTTCAATTTTTGCACCATCACCTACACATTCTGAGACATTTACTGAATTATAATATTTTGTTCCGAGTTTTTCTTCATCAAAATATTGTGTAGTATTTGCAGAATCATAGTCACTAACTGCAACTTTAAATGTTCCAAAATAAATTGGTGCCTCTGCCTTTTCCTGATAATTACCAACGATTGTTAAATTTTTAGCCGGCATTGGTTTTCCATTATAAGAAGAATCTTCCCAAACGAAAACATATTCAATGCCTTCTTCGGTTTTGTTTTCCATTGGTGGATAGTTAATTTCTGTTCCGAATTCCACTAAATCCTCTGAAATTTTTTCTTCTCCGTTCATAAAGATAAGAAGATACTTGTTAGGTGTTTTCTCTACATAAATGTCAAGATTTGAAGTTATCTCCATTTCTTCATTAACGGTCTCTCCAGTCAAAACAAAAGAAACTGTATAACCATTAGCAGACTGTGTTGCCACATATTCTTTTACATTTTCATTGCTCAATACTGAACTAAGTTTTGTCTTGTATGCACAAGTTTCTGTATATATTATTTCTTCTCCATCAATAATTCTGATTTCGTACAATTCTTTTTCGTAGTTTCCGTTAACAACAATATTTTTATTTGGCATAGTAGTATTTTCTTCTACTTTAATATCATCATAATACCATCCGTTAAAAATATGTCCTTCTTGATAAGTTTCTGGTAAAACAGTTAATAAAATCGTACCATATGGAACATTAATTTCTCCATTCAAGTCATTATCAGAACCATTTGTAGTATAAGTTAATAATAGCACTTTTGGTGTATAGCGATATTCAACCCTTGCAGTATTATCAGCAGGAATTGTCTCGTGAGTTGCATTAATCTCTAAATCATAACCATCTTCTGGTGGATAATTTGCTTCAATATATTCTCTAATATTTGTTCCATAAGGTAAAGATATAACTGTTTCAACCTCATTATGAACCATTGTTAAAGCATACTCGTTAACACTCACTTCAACCACTATATTCATATCTTCTTTAATTAATGTTTTTAAAACATCTTCAGAAACATTATATGAATGTCCTTCAGGCGCTTGTGGGAATATATCTTTTATTGGTGTTCCATAAGGAACTCCTTCCGCTACCCCAACAATATTTTCGTCTTGGTCCATAAAGGTAACTGTAAATCTCATAATCTCTGATGTACAGTAAGCGCTTACATTGTTATATGGCATTTCTACAGGTAGGGTTGGCTTCCATTCAGAAACGGTATATCCTTCTTTACTATAAGGGAATGGTCTAATTGTTTCACGATATTCATACTTTTCTTCTTTAATCAAGTCTCCGTTATCATAGTAAGCGAGGATATAAACGTTTGGAGTCTTAACTGTTACATACTCCACGTTATGGTCAGGAACTGTTGTACCTGTGTAATTACTTTCCCATTTCGAGAACGTATAACCATTTTGTGATGGAACGGATTTAACAGTTATCTTTGTGCCATAATTTTGAGTGTATGAACTAACGGGTTCTCCTTTGTCCCCATCTATCATAATAAAGTACTGTATTTTGTACTTATTGGTATCAAATCTAGCCGTATATTTAGCATTAGCAACAACAGGGCTTTGTGGTGTTGGTGTCCAAGCAGTAAATGTATGGCCTTCTTTTTCAGGATTAGATGGTATTTCTAATTCTGCTCCATATACATACTGTTGAGTATGAGGCCCTTCTGTGTAACCACTCCAAGTGATAATATATTTTTTATGCTCTAATATTGCCCTAAATTCGGTATCAACTTTAACAGTTGTAGCAGTTGATGGTGTCCATTCTATTAAAGTATATACCTTTTCATCAATATAAGGGAATCTTGTAACTTTTGAACCATAATTAACTGTTGTTGAGGACACGAACTCTTCATTGCCATCAATTACAAATACAAAATCAACCTGACACTTCTTAACTTCATACTTTGCAGTAAGAGTTAAATTTTGTGCAGGCATTGTTGTTCCTGTATATTCTTTACCCTTTGAATCTGCCCAATAAAGAAAATTATATCCTTCTTTTTCGGTATCAACTTTATCAAAAGGTATTTCTTGACCATAACGCATTTCCATATTGGTATATGGTACTGCTACACCTGAAAGTTTAAGAGTAAGATATACAATTGTTTCTGCTGAAGAAATTTCAAATTTATATTTAGTATTTTCTTCTTCTACGGTCTCTGTATAAGTTGTATTAGTAACTTCTTCTATTGGAGTATTTGGAGCAGCGACACCATATGATTTGTATGATGTTACATTTTGAACACCTATTGCTTCAACAATTTTTTCTTCGTGCTTTTTATAAACGTTATCTATTACGTTTGCGGATACACTATAAGGGCCTTTTTCTGTCTCAATAACAGCAGCCACCATAATAGTATTGCTAAAAGAACCTGTCCACTCCCAACGGGCAGTCCAAACAATGTCAGCGTCTTCTCCTGCTGAAAGAACTACATCTTTTTCATCGGT
>JAGBBI010000133.1 GCA_017938565.1 Clostridia bacterium | reverse complement strand
ATGCTAAATTAGAGGGTATGCGTTACAACAACATCAATGATAGTATTTGTTATGAGTATGAAACGAGGATAAAAGAATTAGAGCGAAAAATTAAAACTTTTAATAAAGAAAAATAAAACTATGATACTGAATTTAGCAAATAGAAAAACATTCCGTATTATTCCCAATGCGACATATTTTTATAATTTACCTTGTATTGGGGAAGATGGAAAGATGTATAGCATACATCAAGTTAAAGACAATATTCCAACCTATGATATATACGGAAATCCTATCGTATATTATGATAGAGTACAAAAGTTGTATTTAGTACCTGTCTATCACCAAGAGGTAAAGAATGGAAAGAAAATTGAGGTGCAAGATGCTATTGAGAATTTCAATAAGAACATCTTTAATAGGGTAAAAACTACTGACGAGTATGTAAATATGTGTGATACTATGTTGGAGTTGCTTGAGAGCGATGATAAGATTAACGAAATTAAAGCATTGTTTGATACGGAAACTGACCCTACGGCAAATGCTTTTGAGAGTGCATATTATCTTCTTGAACGCAGACCCGAAGATTTGGTAGAGAGTCGTACAAGTTATGAGGATTTGTTAGACTATCTCAAAGAATTGTATTCTTTTACGGATAGGATTAAGGGGATTGTTGAAAAATAATTCGCAATTTATTTGCATATTAAAAATAAAAGTTTTATCTTTGCAGAACTTAAACACAAATAACTAAAAAACTAAAATTATGGATATTTCAAAAAAGACTGAGGAGAAGATGTTGGCAAATGGTTATACATTTGACGATTTGCAGATGGTAGAGAAAAACACCAAGAATGTGCGTTGTTTGTTGTGTGATGACAACGATGACAATTTTGAGGAGAAAATCCCTCATATTAAGGTTAAGGATATGATTGGAGAGTATGATTTTGCTACGGCAATTTGTCGTGCATTGAAGATTAACTCTGCGGTTAGGGATATTGAGGGCAGTAGTAACTTCATTTACTTTGAAAAGAAAAACGCTGTATAATCATCATATAAGTACTTTGTTGTTGAATATGGGTCTGTTGTGAAACACACCCATATTTTTTTTATAAAAACAAACACCTATATATAGTAAAATAAAAAAATATTTCAATTATGCAAATTTTTTATACACATAATTTTTAATTTATTTTCATTTACCTATTGCATATATCATTTTTTTGTTGTATCTTTGCAGTATGAAAATTAATTAAAAAACTAATAAATTGTAGGTTATGGTACTAAAAAGAAAATTAGATAATCTTCGAGATTGGCAAGATTGGCACGATTGGATTAGTGAGAGATTTGGTATTGAAAACATTATCAGTGGCGACACGGAAACACCTATGAATTATCCTTGTATCGTATCTTGGTATGAGTATGAAGAGGATGTTTGTTGTTATGGCGATGATGATATTTGTGCATACAATTTCATTTATTTAAGTGATTTTTTCACTGAATAATTTGGAATTGTCATTTATTTTCCTTACCTTTGTACTCGTTAAGTTAAACAAATTAGAACTATGGCAGATACAACAAGACAAATTGATTTAACAAAGGAGTTTTTGGATAGTGTAAGACAAAAGACTCTTAATTATTGGCGTGATAATGAGATTACCAATGAATGGGATTGTGATAGGAATATCAAAGGATATGGTTGCTTAAAAAACACTTATTTTCTCAATGAAACACCCAAAGGTAATTTATCATTTGTTTTATATAACTTTTTAGGGTTATTTAACGGACATTATGAGTTTATTGTTAATCCTACCACCTTTGAGTGGAAGATGCGTAAATATGGCGATTATTGTACTTTCACAGAGATTTTACCTACTAATGATACAACCATCTACACTAAATACAATTTAAGTGAGGAGCAGGTAATTGAGATTGAGGGTCATATTGCTAACACCTTATATTTCGTATTTTATGGTGAGTTTAAGCGTAATTGCGGTGTTAATAGTACAGCGTGGCAGGAATGGATTTATAAACGAGTAGCAGAGGATTTTTAAGTAAAACAAATTAAAACTAATAAAACTATGAGAACTGATGCAACACAAGTTTACAAGAAAAGAGTAACACGAAACACCCTCAACATTCAGCAGATGTTGAAATTGGAAGAGTTGAGTTTGTGTGTATTGAGTGAGAGAGATAAGCATACCGAAAGGCACTT
>JAGBBI010000132.1 GCA_017938565.1 Clostridia bacterium | reverse complement strand
CCAAACATCGGGATAGAGACCACCCCATCAGAAAGCTTCTTTGTAAGCGTACTTACACCAAAACCCTCAGAGCCAATAACCAAAGCTATATCACCGGTTAAATTAGTCTTATACATTTCTGACCCATCCATATCGGCAACAAATACAAACACACCCTCTTCTTTCAACTTCTTAATTTCATCATTAATGTTTGTAACTCTTGCAACTTTAACTCTTGATATCGCTCCAGCAGAAACTTTCGCAACCGTCTCATTTACCGAGACCGCCCTATGCTTTGGAATAATAACTCCAGAGACCCCAGCACATTCAGCCACTCTTAAAATACTTCCTAAATTATGCGGGTCTTCAATTCCATCCAAAATTAAAAGTAATAAATTTTCATTTTTATCTTTTGTTGACTTTACTATATCATCAACACTTGAATATACAAAATCACTTGTATATAAAATAACGCCTTGATGCTTTTTTGTTGCCGATTGTTCATCTAAAACTTGTTTGTTCGCATATTGAATTTTTACATTTCTTTTTTTTGCGAGCGCAATCAACTCTCCACATTCAACGCCGTTTTGAACAAGCATTTTGTCAATCGTTGTTTCGGTCAAAAGTGCCTCACGACAAGCATTCTTTCCTTCAATTTTCATTGTTTTCTACTCCCAACATTTTCCTAATAAATATTCAAGCCTTTCATACTCTTCAATTAAATATAAATAGCCAATTAATGCTTCAAATGCCGTTGCATGACGATATTCTTCAATTGAAAAATTCTTGGCTTTGCTGTGTATATTTGAATTCCTACCCCTATGAACAATATCCAATTCTTCTTCAGTCAATTGTTCAATGATTTTAAACAGCATTTCTCTTTGTGAGTGTGCATTTACAAGTTTTGCAGAATCTGAATTCAAACTGTTTACCTTAGATTTATTTAAATTTAGTCTCTCAGTTTTTACATAAAAAGAGAAAAAAGAGTCTCCAACAAAAGCCAAAACTAATGGATTTAATTGTCTTGCATCCATCTTTGAATAGTTTGTTTTAAAAATGTTTTTTAATGTTTTCATAACGATTATGATTATACCAAAAAGCGAACCAAATTGCAACAATAATTATAAACTAAAAGACCTTTGAAAATTCAAAGGTCTTTTAGTTCTATCTTGTGATCCCATATAATTCATCACAATAAGTCATTGCACTTTCTGTCCATGCTATGGTAAATGTCATATCATCTCTTGTCGAACCGTCATAAAAGCTCATATATGGGCTTGACAATAATGTTTCTGGTGAAAATTCTCCATCTTCGGCCATTCCTATCGCAAAACTTCTGATGTGTCCAACACCATCCTCGTCTGCTATCACTAATATTTGATTGCCTACGACATACATCGCCTTTGAGAATTTCTTATATGTTTAACTCCGTGGCATTTACTGCAAATTCCAATAATATCTTTAAGTGCTTGTGTTTTATTTTTTGTATCAAACTCCCAGACCTCGTGTGCATCTAAATCATCTGTTTTATATCCACGAATTTGACACACACCATTTGCTCGCTTATAACATCTATCACACAAAATATCCCATTCTTTCTTTGGTAATGTTTTGCTGAAATCATTATTCCAAGCACCTTTCGGGAAAAGTTCAATTGTTAGTTTTAAATTCTCCATAACTCCTCCTGTAAAATAATTAAAGGCCAAAAAGTTTTCGACCCTTACGCTTTTCATTATAAATTACGATTTGGTTAAAATAAAATTTTCATGGCAAAATTGAAAGTAATTTTTTTGTACACTTGCAAAGTCTTTTTAAAATTCATAATTTACTAAACGGTTGAATAAACTTTATTAGGAATTTATGATTAAAGTTTTCAAGTTAAAATATATTATTATAATTGCCACCACCTTAGCATTAATATT
>JAGBBI010000131.1 GCA_017938565.1 Clostridia bacterium | reverse complement strand
GCATAAAAAGTTTATCTGTAAACTTCTCTGCCTTATCGTCGCTACCCGTATATTTCCAATCGGCCATATATGGACCAATATACTTGTATTCGGCGTCCTTATTATATATTCTCTCACACCATTTGCCTACTTGTTCAACATCAAATGTATCTATTGCCTTCTTATATGTAAGTGTTTTAGATATACCACGGTCTGCGATTCTTATTATGTCTTGGAACTCATCATCATATTCAATATTGTTCCACAATGTAGAAGTATAACCAGCATAAATAGGGGTTTTGTTTGTATCTTCTCCCTCCATATCTTTTCTGGTTATTTCTGGTCCATATTTAAGACTACCGTCGTTTTTAACACCCATAATGGTATCGTTATCATAATTGATATAATACCATTTATAATATCTACCGTATAATGGTGAAGAAACATCAGTGCTATCCCATTCACCATATTTAACACCATTTTTATTGTATGCAAACGGTCCTTCTGAAGTTAACATTGAGTTTTTAACAATCTGGTCAACGGCACCAAAGCGCATTGCATAGATATAATACGCCGCCATTTTCCATACATCAATATGCTGCCATTTTTCAGCGGCAAATTTTTCTTTTCTTGCTTTAGCCTCTTCTTCTGTTATACCATCCAAAAGGTCACCATTTACATCACACCATCTTGTGCTATAAATCCATTCTGCAAAATGTTTAAATGGTTTAAGGTGTGTGTTTTTCCAATATTCTAAATCTACAAGATATTGTGCATAGTCTTCATTGTACTCTTCTTCACCACCTTCTAACCAATTACCATTTTCATCTTGATAATCTTTTACATCAGGCGCCTCAACAATTTCAGGATATCTAAACTCAAATGCATCTTCCCATTTTTCATCAAACTCATCTATTGTTGAGAAGTTTGCCAATGCGTTACCATTGTCGAGTGTTTCTACGCAAGACATATATTGGTCTAACTGTGCATCTAACGTATGGGTTGTAGAACCACTGATGTTTGTTTCATAGTCCATAGAATTATCTACAATAGGTGTTTCGTCATCAATATCACAAAAACCAAATACAGACTCGGTTGATTTGTCATTATTGAAGTTATATTTACCTAAAAAGACAAGTTCTTCTCCATAACTTTTTGCACCAAATACAACTATTGGGAAACCATCAATGGTTGTTCTGATATCTGGCATATCCCCATTAACGTTGTTATTATAAATTCTCTCAATAGTTGATTGTGCGGTTGTTTTAAACACATTTACTTCGTTGTTATCAATTGTAACTGTTGAATTTCTCAACGTATCACCCCATAAACGAGCGATACCAGTATTGTGAGAACTTGACGTCTCCGCAAAATCGGCCTTAAGACACCAACACTTTACCGCCTGTGCGTTGTCTTTAAACGCATATACCCTCTTCTTTTTATTTTTAGTACCTCTCCATTTCTCGTAAACTCTATCTTCTGCTTTTTCGCCAAAATTAGGTACAAGCATTTGGTCAAGTTCAAGAATATTGTTTTCATCAATAGAGAAGAAACAACGTGTATCGTCATTCTTTTGTGTATAAATACGATAGTTCTTTTTTGGATAATACATTGATGATGTACCCTGTGGTGTAATATATGCCTTTACAAACTTAAAGTTCTTTGTTTTGTCTAATGGATTGTAATATATAACGTCCATATCGACTTTTTCTTTTTTATTTGTAGTGGCTTCAAGAGTACCATACCAGTTCACCTCATTTGCATCCACCTTTCCTGGTTTATAACCATCTGGAAAATCAGGGTCATCATTGTCATAACCATTAGTATTACCGTCACCGGTAGCCAATTCTTTTTCAACAGTTCTTCCTACAAAGATTAATATAGGAATATTTCCTAATTTTAATACAGAATTAGGTGTAATTACACCCTGCTCATTCATAACATTATTCTTGTTGTAAAGATTGAGCATTTCGCTACTATTATCACGGTA
Source organism: Clostridia bacterium (assembly GCA_017938565.1). Next base: position 795 of record JAGBBI010000131.1, on the reverse strand, counting down.
TATAATATAATTGTCAACCACTTCATCTGGGGTCATCACTGTGTTATATGCCACCACATATTTAACAACTAAGTCAGCCCCTTCTGTACCTTTGAATCTTAATTTTTTCGAAATAGCATTACCGTTTTCATCCCTTTCAAAAATCTCGAACTTCTCCGTGTTGCTATATTTTGCAATGCTTGACATTACTCCATTCATATAAAGTTCTACAAGACCCTTAAATTGTCCATCGGATGTTGTTTCTGGATGTATTACGATAGTAGCGCGATTCATATCACCTTCTTTAAAACGAGAACTTACGGTTTCGCCACCAGGTGTTGTGAATTTTATCTCAGACCCTGTAATCCATAAACCACACTTGTTTGTGCTTAACTCGTTTGACATATCACACAAAACAGCAGATTCATCAGTTACGTTTTGAGTCATAAATTCTATTTCAAAAGTGTATGCTTTATTCCCTCCAACGTATTCATTTGCCTCCTCCACTGTAGGAGAGTCCTTTTGGTGAGGGAAAGGAGCATAATCAAACATAACCTCGCAACCATTACTAATAACTAAACCATTTGAAGTCCAACCTTGTGACCAGTCAAATGTGTCTGAGAATGTAGCGGTATTAACAAAACCATTTTCTTGAACATTACTTACCCACACATCTTTGTCAGTAGAATCGTTGCTCTTACCTACGCTTGAGAAATTAACCCTTAAGTTTCGTTTAAACACTGAAATATTAAGTTCAGAAGGCACTACATCAACGTAGAAGATTCGTCCATCACCGTTTGTTACGGTATCATCTAT
>JAGBBI010000130.1 GCA_017938565.1 Clostridia bacterium | reverse complement strand
ATTTCTCCCAAAGACACCGAGACGTTGGAAGAACGTCGATTTAGAATTATAACAAAGATAAATCGTGAACTTCCATATACTGAGCGCAAATTACACGAGACGTTAACGGCTATATGTGGCGAAGGGAATTACGAAATTGACCTTCAACCGCAAAATTATCACATAACAGTTAAGTTGGCGCTTGCTAATCAAAATAATTATCGTGAAGTTGTTGATCTGCTCAAGGATATGCTTCCTGCTAATCTTACGCAAACAGTTCAAGTGCAATATAACCCTCACGGTTATTTTATAAATATTACTCATTCTGAAATGTCAGCGTACACTCATACACAATTAAGAAACGAGGTGTTTACAAATGGCTGAAAAAACAAGTTTTTTTGGTTTAACTAAGCCGTCTCAAGACGATTTTTACGATATAAGCGTTCAAAACGGGAATATGGATATTATCGATGATATGTTACATAAACTTTCCAAAGATTTTAATAAACCTTCGGGAAGTTATACAGGGAATGTTGACATATGGAAAGAAGCTGGTGCTGCCAGGACAATCAATACAGGTGGTGTTGGTAATCTTCTTTTGTTGCAGAGTCCAAAGGGAACGGTGCTGGTAACACCAAACGGGGCGTTATATATTGAAGGTAAAGATGATGCGGAAAAAACTACAGAAGTAGGTTGGTTTGTCGGTAATGATTTCACCACATATGTCGATGGTGTATTGACTATAAAAGCAAAAAGTCAAATAAACATATACTATCCAAGCTATTATTTTTACAACGCGATCAATCATATTGGTACAACCTACACCTATTATTGCATTTAAGGGGGCGAGAATATGGATGAAATAATCACAAGACAAAATCCCTTCTGCGTTATATCGAAAGAGACCTTCGGCGAATATGCGGTCAGGGACATTCAGACAAATAGTGCATGGGGCGTTAACCCCTACGGCGACGATTACGCAATCGTTCCCGATAATATGGTTCAAGACATTCTTGCCACAAGGGGCTTTTGCGATATTTCCCTCAACGACGAGGGAACGGAAGTAATATCCTTCACAGCGAGAGAAATTCCCAATATTCCCGAACCTGAGCCAACACCCGAGCCCGAGGGGGAACTGACCACAGAAGATATGGCAAACGCAATCTTGGAAGGAGTGAACGAGGTATGATGACAAACAAAGAACTCGTTTTAGAGACTTTGAAAAGGTCGGGAAAACTCATAGCACAGTCAATACAGAGCAAGTCGGAAGAAATGACGGGGACGGAACTCAACGAAGAAGCGGACTACATTCCCTCTTTCGTTGAGGCTTGCAAGAAGATGAATATGCTTGATAGACCTATTGGCTTTATTTGTCGTTCAACAGAGGGCAGAGTAGTAAAACTGTTGCAGAACTATGACTCTACCATATTCCCGGGCGAACCCGAAGCACTCCCGGCACAATGGGGCTTTGTGTGGTCTGACGACCCTGCGCACGCCCTCCCCTTTGTTGCTCTTTCGACCTCTCCGTATATGATAGGGAACTGCTGCACCGAAAACGGCTCGGTGTATAAGTCGAAGCTTGACAACAATGTTCACGCACCCTCGGCTTATCCTGACGGATGGGAAGGTATTACAGTTTGAGTTAAGGAGGAAGTGAAAAAATGGAAAGAGAATTCGAGCACAGACTCACCGACGTCGAGAACAGAGCAAAATCTAACCAACACCGCCTTGACGAAGTAGAGAAAAGGCAAGATAACCTTGATGAACTCGTGGGAACTGTCAAGGTGTTGGCGGATAGAGAAAAAAGGGTCGAAAACGACGTAAAAGAAATTAAAACTGACGTAAAAAACTTAACCAGCATACCGGCAAAGAGATGGGAAGGGCTTATAACTCAGATTATAACCCTTATCGTCGCCGCCGCTGCTGGTTTTGTTTTGGCTAAAATTGGTCTTTAATACACAAAAAAGAAAGGTAGAAAGGTTATGAAGAATTGGAAGCAGAAATTAACCAGTAGAAAGTTTTGGGTTGCCGTTGTAGGTTTTGTTACTCCTACGCTTCTCGCATTTGGTTACACCGACGAGTCTGTAACGCAAGTTGCAGGGATTATAATGGCTGGAGCAACTCTTATTGCGTACATAATAGGCGAAGGCCTCGTTGATGCAAGCAGAACAGAAACTAATAACGACAAAAGTGTAGAAGAATAACGGCAAAAAAGCGATAGGATTTCCTATCGCTTTTTGTTTTTTTATGACGTTATTATAAATTTGAATTGGGAAAAAGAAAAAGCCGAAGCGGAATATAGTAACGCTTTCGGCTCTAATAATGGTGGTAATAAGTTGAATATGGAGAGGGCGGGGTTTAGTTTTTGATGTCTTCTTCTAATAAGTCAATTATAAGTTTTGTTAAACTCTTACCTCTGTTTTGCAAGGCATGATTTTTATAACGTTCTTTATCACCTGCGGGAAGATTTAGGGTTAATTTGTCTCTTTTTTCTTTCATATAACGCATAGTTCTTTCTTTTGATTTTTCGTCATATGCCATAACAACACATCCTTTTTTATATTATAGCACACTTTTATATAGCCGTCTATATGAACATTAACTAAATACACGGCTATATTTTTGTGTACAATTACACATTGACATATACACGGCTATATGATATAATATACTCGTAAGGCACGGGAGACCGTTAAGAAAGGAAGTGAGGTAATGAACGAAATGGCAACAAATACCGAGTACATATTAAAAATGGTACTTGAACTCATCGACAAGTGTGAAACGCTTGAAGAACTTCGTGAAACATTGAGAAATGTACTCGGCGAAGAAAAATAGGTTAAAAAAATAGTGAGTAGCCTACTTTCCACAAAACTACTCACTAAAAACCCAAAAGGGCGACAGAGGTTAGCTTTACAACCTCTTCGCCCTCAGTATACCACATTGTAAAGCAGAAAGTCAAGAACAAATTACAGAGAGGGAAAAATGAATAATGTTGACACTAAAATTTTAAGTCTTTGGACGGCTCTGAACGAGCGTGAGAAGAAAGAGGTTCTTCGGCAACTTCAAGAAAGAATGTACCCGTGTTGTCAAATCAAAGAGAAT
>JAGBBI010000129.1 GCA_017938565.1 Clostridia bacterium | reverse complement strand
TTCTTTCATCATATTCTTTTTCAAAGGAACAAATTGCATCATACACCATTTTTGCTTCATCAATAACAACAGTAAAATCTTTGTTTATATAATCAAAAATTGTACCTAAAGAATTTGTTAAAAGCGGAAATAAATAATTCAGTGTAAAGCCTCTATCTTTAAGACTTAGTCTTTCCATTAAGACTGTTGAAATAACATTATACCGCTCTTCAGACTCCCTTGAATCAAATTTATGTTGTTTTAATACATTCAAATCCTTTTCTATATGCCTTATTTCTTCTTCATTTATAAGCAAGTCGGTAAACGGACACACACTAATAGATGTTACGTCTTTTATTGAGTTTTGACTTTCAGCATCAAAAGTCTTGATACTTTGAACTTCAACATCAAACAATTCAATCCTGAATGGTTCAACAGTATTGATTGGAAAAATATCCAATATGTCCCCCCTAGAAGAAAATTGACCTGGAGCCGAAATTAAAGTTTCGCTTGAGTACCCCATATCTATTAAACGTTTTTTTATCTCGTCCAATGATAAAATATCACCAACTTTTATTTTTAATATGTGGTTAATAAACCTTTCTTTGTTTGGCAAATACGACATCACCGCATCAACACTCGTGCAAATTATATCGGCTTTATTATTTGTTAATGCAAAAACAGTCTTAATTCTTTCAATGTTTAATTCTGATGATTGAGACTTCTTGTACGTTAAATCATCTTGCGAGCCCGCGAGTAAAAATGTTGTCGTTGGATAAACACATTTAAAAAGTTCATACACATTTTTCGCAATAGAAACATCACTGGCAATGTATAAAACTTTACCAGTCATATTAAAACTTGATATAACTTTTTCACTTTGTCCCATTCCACAAACAGAACACTTTTGTGCTTTTCTTACACATTCTAACAGTGAAGCATAATCTCCACCCAACTTAGAAAAATCAAAAAACTCCTTTAGCATAATTTAAATCTCTTCATTTACTATACTTTTGCATTATTTGCTCTATTGTATCACCATTAATAAAATCTGACACAGCATCAACAGCTGTCGCTATTGCCTTGTTTGTCGCTTCACTTTTGATTTTTGACAACACAAAATCAGCAACCTCCATATTTTCAGGCTTGCTTCCTATACTTACTTTAACCCTTAAGAATTCATTAGTAGAAAGATGCTGTTTAATACTTCTAATTCCATTATGAGTAGTGCTTCCCGACTGCTTTCTTATTCTTACAGTCCCTTCTTTTGTATCAAAATCGTCAGAAATTATCATCAAATCCTCGCTCGGATTAATCTTATACTTATCAACTAATTTTCTAACAGAAATTCCACTATTATTCATATAAGTTTGAGGCTTTGCTATAACAATTTTTTCTCCATTAACAAAAAATATTGCGACTTCTGCATCGCATTCTTTTTTTGAAAACTTTTCACTAAATTTTTCACATACAAAATTCACAACACTAAAACCAGCGTTGTGATTTGTTTTTTCATATTCCTTCCCAGGATTCCCAAGCCCGACTATAATTTTCACCTATCTCTCCTTTCTACTTATTAACGATAACGCCTGAAAGAAGTTTTTTCCCTTCTTGTACAACACACGGCACATTTATTATGCAGTTCTCACCTATCGTTACATTGTTTTTTATTGTTATATTTCCGTCTTTGCCAATAACTCTTGCACCATCATAAATTTTAGAGTTCTTTTCTATTAACGCACCCTTAACAGTCGCATTCATTACTTTGCATTCTTCATCAATAATAGACTCTTTAATATTTGAACCATCTAAAACTTTCGTGTTTGCTTTAATTAAAGTATCGTTTCCAATATTACTATTTTTTATTTTACACCTTTCACCGATAACACTTGATGAAATCGTGGAGTTTTCAATTTTTGCGTTATTTGCAATGATTGAACTTAGTATCCTATTATTTGAATAAAGTTGAACATTATCACCTAGCTCACTTGAACCATATATGTAATTACCTGGATAGATAAATGTTCCATTTCCTATCGAGACCTCAGCATCTATATAAGTTGAGTTTCGGTCTAAAACCACGACCCCATTTCTTAAATGAAAGTCAATAATTCGGTTTTTTAGAATAGTTGTTGCCTTACTTAATTGAATAAAATCATTTACAATCATAAACTCATCAGTATTTATATTGCAATTTTCAATCCCGTATATCCCCTCAATTCTTTTAACGTATTCCGTCTTAAAAATATATCCCCTTTTCAATTTACAAACATTAAGCCCATTCCCTTCTGCAAAAGCAAACGATTTTTCAATCGTATCATTTGTTAATAGTGGGGTATCTGAAAACAATACAATCGTCCATTCACTATCGTCTAAAAGTTCTTTCACTTCTTGAATAATATCAACATCATCTTCTACCTTTTTTACTTTCGGACTTTCTGCACAGGCACTTTTAACCCAGTCCAACATAGGCCTTCCCATCAGTTTAATTTCATATGTTGGCTTGCCAATATTAAACTTATCATAGTTAACCGCAAGAACTATATAATTGATGTTGTGGTCGCCAAGAATGTTTTTATCATACATAAAATCGGTAATAGGAGTCTTTTCCATAACCCCATCACCTTGCTCTTGTTCAATCGTTAAAATTTCTTCCATACGTACCCTCATTCTATTAAAGATTTTTTATTTTGTCAAAAATTTCGACTTCTAAAAAAGCCTGCCAAAAGCTCCTTTACTTCACTTTCTTTTATACCGCTTTCAACTTCCAGTTTATGATTTTGAATTACTGAACTATAATCAATCTTGATATCTCCATTACTTTTGTTTGAAGCCCCATAATATAATTTTCTTATTCTTGCATTGTATAGAGCACCTAAACACATTATACATGGCTCCAAAGTTACAAAAATATCGCAATCAATTAATCTCCAATTTTTTAACTTTTTACAAGCATTATTTACGGCAAGTATTTCGGCATGACTTAATGCGTTTTTTGTCTTTTCCCTTGTATTATGTGCTTTAGCAATTATTTTGCCATTTTTTACAATAACCGCACCAATAGGCACTTCCCGCCTTTTAAACGCCTTTTGCGCTTCTTTTATTGCTTCTCCCATAAACTTCTCTTTTTCTTCGTTTGTCATGCCACACCTCTTTATTTATGGTACTTTACATTATTTATGATTGTTTCCGCCCGATATATTTGCTCGGTTAGCATTACCCTCATTAACTGATGCGGGAAAGTCATTTTCCCCACCCTAATTTTTAAATTTGCTCGTTTTAAAACCTCATCACCCAACCCTAAAGATCCACCTATTACAAAAGTAACTTTGCTATCGATTTGAATTGCTCTTTCTTTAATCAATTCTGCTAAATCTTCACTTGATAGTTCGTTACCACGTAAGTCCATCACAACAACAAAGCCTGTTAACACTTTCACTATCTCTTCGGCTTCTTTATCCTTTATTTGAGACTCATTGCACCTGGACAATGGCAAAACCTCCGGT
>JAGBBI010000128.1 GCA_017938565.1 Clostridia bacterium | reverse complement strand
GATGATTAAATCATCCTCACACCTAAAATATTTTGGTAATTGTTTGTTTTTATCAAATATAATTACTATCTTTGCACCGAAATAGGTACTCAACCGAGTACATAATATAAATTAAAACTAATAAAAAATGGAGTGGCGTGATAAATTAAACGAGTTGCAAGCAGAGTTGTATGGTAAACTTATTAACCATATTACCAAATTTGGTAACAACAACGATGTGAAATATGATGACGATAGAGATTTACTCTATTTCAATGTCAAAGGGGAGTGGATTAGTGAGCGTGAGGTAGATATTTGGGTTGTTATTGATATTGCAGACAATCTTGGTATTAAATGTACTTATAACGATTAAGAATATGAACGGAGTAGCAAAAATCAGCACTCATATTGGTTGGAAAGAGATTAACGCCAGTGGTGTTGTTGTAGGCATTATCCCTGATTATACAGAAAATGGAAAGTGCTACAAAGATTTAGATGCTTGGTATAATGGCAATCCAGATACCGACATTATCTATGTTGGAGAGTATGAGTTGGAAGAGGGTACTTATACTTGGACAAAGAATAAGTGGTTGGAATGGGTTAAAGATATTGTTAGTGCCGAAATTCCCGATATTACTGACGAAGAGATAGATTATATCGCTCTCAATATTTTGTTAGAATGTGATTGGCAAGACCTTTCAACCTATCTAAATGACTGGGAATGGTATGATGCAATTCTTGAAATGCGAGAAGAGTAGGTACTCAAATGAGTACATAAATTAGGGTAATCAATTATGGTTACCCTATTTTTATATTATTTTAATACCATATATAGTAAAATAACAAAATATTTTAATTATGCAAATTTTTAGAACAAAATTTCAATTATTTTTAATTAGGTATTGCATAATTCATTTTTTTGTCTTATCTTTGCATCAGTTAAAACAATTAAAAATTAAAACTATGGCAAATTTCGTTTTAGAGGTTGTATTTGAAGAGGGCAGAACTGATTGTGATAATTGCCCATTTAGAACTGATAATGGTTGTTGTGATATTCCTACTGAACACAAACTTGATTGTGATAAATACGATTTGACAACAATTACATTAAGAAAAAATATCGGTGAGATTAAACTAAACTTTTAGACTTATGGAAATTAAGTTAAATAAGGCAAACGAGAATATAATTGAGTTAGTAGAAAGATTGGTAAATGCAAAGGTTGCCAATCACTCAGGGCATTGTCTAAAAATCATCTTATTTGGCGAAGACAGGTCTAATTGCGAAGATTGTGATGCTTGTTGCCGTGAGCAAATTAGACGATATAGAGAAATGCTATTGGAGCAATATCTTGTAAAATAATACTCCAAAAATTTGCACAATTCAAAAATATTGTTTATCTTTGCAGTACAATTAAACAAGTAAAACTATGGCAAAGCATATGGCAAGTAAGAAATATGAATTTGAGATTGCAGTTGATGCTATTGGTTTTTTTGATAAATATACGATTGTAGCAAAAGATTTAGCGACTGCAAAAAAGAAAGCGAAAGCACAAGCAATGAGGGATTTTCGTTCTTCTATGAGTGTAACGAAAGAGAGTAAGATTGAACTTAAATAGGATAATGAAAGTGGTTTGAAATATAACCACTTTTTTTTCAATACATTTATCATAATATATAGTAAAATAGCAAAAAAAAGTTAATATGCAATAGGCAAGCGTATTTTTTTTTAATTTTTTTTATTGTATCTTTGCAGTAGAAAAACAAATAAAACTAATAAGACTATGGAGAACGAATTGATTATGGTTATTAACTATGACAAGGTAAGTGCAGAAGATAGACACCACGCAAAGTTATTGTTAAGTGATTTAAGAACTGCGGGTGGCATACATCTTATAAGAAAAGAACTCACATATTTCCTTGAGGATATGTATGAGAAATACGGAAATATCCCCAAGTTATCACTTGAACAAGAACTCATTAACCTTAAAAACGATTATAACAAATATAAAAATAAACCACATAGGGGTTATGCTAAATTAGATGGT
>JAGBBI010000127.1 GCA_017938565.1 Clostridia bacterium | reverse complement strand
TCTAACGGTATTGGTATATGTATATATTTCTTCACCTCTACCAATAAATGAATTAGCATTCCAATTAACATTAACGTTTTCTGAAAACTTTAAATTATATGGAGGAAACCACATTATGCGCCCACCATTAGGCCCTCTCTGTTCTTTACTTAAGGCTTTACTGGTTTCGTTCTTCGTTACATCCCTCCACGCAAGATTTTCTATCGAAAACATATAATTTTTAAGTTTATCTGCTTCTTGTACTAATTTTCCATTATCGTGAGTAGGAGTAATTTTCACAAATCCATCAGCACCAAGCACAGAATAATCATTTAAACGAGTTAATCCACCTTCAGGCCTCATTAGCCCATAATTTGATTGTGTTTCTGATAATGATAAAGATTTACCATCATCACCAACAAATGGTCTAATTCTATGTTTTAATTTTGAATACTGATGATGGGCGGTCCATACACGACAGTAAGGATTATCATACCCTGTTGATGTATCACCAACTTGTTTTCCCTCATATTCTTTCTTTAATAAATTTCTACCTCTTGATAAACCAAAATTAGAGTCCGCAGCAGTAATTAATTCTGAATCAATATCCTTGGCATCAGTATGAAATCTATTTATTAATGAATTTATTTTCGCACTCTTAAATAACTCATTAGTTTTTTTCAATAATCGAGATGTGCCATCATAATCAGACAAAATAACCGATGAGCCATCCGATATTTCTCCCATATGATTTACTGATGTCGGTGCGCTTCCATTTTCAGATTCCTGAAAATAAGAATATGTTCTTACGCCATTATCCCTATTTAAGGTTGTTTGTTCTCCACTATTAAATTTTGAAGAAATAGGTACTTCGCCATTAAAGATATGTTCCTCATTAATTGAATAACGTTCTTCTCCTCTGTTGTTTGTTTCAACACCATATGAATTATTGTTATTCCATAAGGATTTGTTTCCCCAAGGATTCCTAATCCCTTCTAATGGAGACTTATATTTACGTCTTTCGTCACTGTAGTAAGCGTATAAACCATAATTATTCGTTGATGGTATTAAAGGTATTTCTGTACCTTCTGTTGTATATTCATTGAATAAACCATTAAATGTTGTATTATCTTTTAACACAACATTTTTGCTTGCTAATCCTATAAATTTTTGAGATGCAGATTGATAATGATTTATAGCATCTCTTTTTTCAGAAGCGACACTTGTTAGGGTTTTTAATACCTTATATATTCTACCTTCTTCATTTATTTTTCTAACTTTATATCTATCCTCCGATAATGAAATTGGGTCGGTACCATTATAAGATTTCACAGTTTCAGCAGAATAATCATAATAAATTCCTGGAAAAAGATTTTTGTCACGTATTTTATCTTTTATCATTTTTCGATACCTATCGGAGGCATCTTTGGCTTTTTTCCCAAAATCTGATAATGTATATTGTTTTAATGAATTTCTATTTTCAGCATACTGTATATCAACATCATCACCCAAACTTTTAGGCGATAAATTTGTTGATTTATATTCATCGCTTACTTCCCCCGCATAAGATTCTAATGGAAAACTTTCGTACGGTTTATATTCCCCATCATTATTTTCATAATATGCTAAAC
>JAGBBI010000126.1 GCA_017938565.1 Clostridia bacterium | reverse complement strand
TTTCTTCCCCGTGAACTCGCTTTCGATTTTGGCAGATTGCCGTTGAGATTTAATGATAACACCACAATTAATCAAATCGTTAATTTCTTTTATGTTTTGCTCATCATCAAAAAATTGCAATATGTTGTTTGCTATTATTTCACCAACATCATTAATTTGAATCAGTTCGTTAAATGTTGCCGACATTAGATTGTCTAAAGACTTAAACGCCTCCGCTAAATCTCTTGCTGTTTTATCTCCAACCTCTGGTATTCCTATTGCATAGATAAATTTATCTAAACTTACTTCTTTTGATTTTTCAATTGCATTTAATAAATTTGTTGCCTTTTTCTCTTTTACTTTTTCCAACGAAAGCAATTGCTCTTTTGTTAGTGAATACAATTCTGCTGGTTCTGAAAGTGAAAGACTTTTACAAAACTGTTCAATAGTTTTGATTGACAAACCATCAATATTCATTGCATCTCTTGATGCAAAGTGTGAAATTCTATCAACTTTTTGTTCATAACATCCATCGCGATTTGTACAATACAGAAGAGGCCCCTTTTTAACCAAGACACTCCCACAACTTGGACAAAACTTTGGTTCGGTAATCTCCTTTGAATCATCAAAGCTCTCCAATAAACCTAAAACTTCTGGTATTACCTCATTGCTTCTTCTTATCAATACTTTACTGTTAATCATTACTCTTTTTTTAGTAATATCGTCAAAATTATTTAACGTTGCTCTTTGAATTGTAGCACCTGCGAGTTCGGTTGGCTCAAGTATTGCAATTGGCGTTACCTTGCCCGTTCTTCCCACCTGCCAAATTACATCTTCCAATATTGTTGAAACTTCTTGCGCTGCAAATTTGTAAGCCATAGCCCACTTTGGAAATTTATTTGTATAGCCAATGTCTTCACGAACACTTACATCGTTAATTTTTAAAACAACGCCATCAATCATTACGTCAAGTTTTTCTTTAACCTTATCTACTTCCTCGATTTCTTTGATTAATTCTTCCTCGGTTTTGCACAGTTTAAAAAAGTCGCCCGTTTTAAAGTTGTTCTCTTGTAAAAATTTGTGCATCTCTTCTTGTGTAGAAAAAACTTTTCCACACTCTAAAATAGAATAACAAAAATAGTCTAAACGCCTTTTGGCAGTCTCTTTTGGGTCAAGATTTCTAATTGCTCCAGCAACACCATTTCGTGCATTTTTAAGAGCCACTTCAGCAGTTTCATTATATTTTTTTAAACTGCTTTGAGTCATCATTCCTTCACCCTGAACAACCAAACGCTCTTTATAATTTATTGACAACGGAACCGACCTTATCGTTCTGACTTGATTTGTAACATCTTCACCAACACGACCATTTCCTCGAGTCGTAGCTCTTATAAACTTCCCTTCTTCATACTCCAAAACTAATTGTAGGCCATCAAACTTATACTCTAATGAAATTTCAGTATCCGGCGAATAACTTTTCATTTCTTGAACCCAAGAAGACAGTTCCTCAGATGAGCGAACTTTATTTAATGAATACAAACGAACACTATGTGTATGTTTTTCAAAATTGGTTTGAACATCTCCCCCCACCCTTTGAGTCGGTGAATCTTGCTCAACAATACCAAGTTCTTGTTCCAAGTCTACCAACTCATAATAAAGTTTGTCATATTCTTGGTCTGAAATGGTAGGCTCAAGCAATGTATAGTAATTGTAATTATGCTTATTAATCTCATCAATTAAATACTTTAATCTCTGTTTTTTATCTTCCAATATTTTAATCCTCCACAATGGTTAAAGGAGCAAATTTTAAAGATAATGTTTTTATTCCAACATTATCAAACTTGATTGTAACAAACCCAGAACTTGGGTCTGTTACAGCGACAGTAACAACCCCCTTGCCAAAACTTTTATGCGACACAACTGTTCCAACTTTGAATTTTTTATATTCATTCATTTTTTCAGCCGTAACTTTTGGTTTTTCTTCTTCAACGACGTCTTCTCTTTCATTAAAACCTAAACCGCTTGACAAATATCTGCCACTGCTATAATTATCGCTTCTTGACCTATAACTCGACAAAGAATAGAAACGTTCTTCTTCACTATAGTCTGAACCATATTCTTTTCTTGGTGTAGTCTCAATCGCTTTTATGCCAGATTCCTTTAGGAATCTTGAAGCGGTAGTTGCTTCGGTTCTTTTTGTCTCAAAACTAAATCTTGTTGTTGGTCTTGTATAAATCAATTCTTCTTTTGCTCTTGTTGTAGCAACATACATTAGCCTTCGTTCTTCTTCTAAGTCGTTTGGATTAGACGAATATAAAGACCTTGATGTTGGCAAAATTCCTTCTACTAATCCCACAACAAAAACTATCGGAAATTCCAATCCTTTTGCTGAGTGTATAGTCATTATTGAAACATTGTTATCCTCATCATTCATCTCGTCGATGTCTCTTGATAAAGTTACCGATTGCAAATAATCTTCAAGCGTTGGTTCTTCGTTTGCTTCTTCGTATTCAAGAACTGACTTTTGTAACATCTCAATGTTTTGAATTTTTGACAATTCTTCTTCAACCTCTCTTGAATAGGCTGTTTTTAAACAACATTCATCAACAACTTTGTTGGTAAGAATAGAAATGGGGACAGTGGACTTTTGGTCGATATATGACTGAATTAGATTTACAACAGGCGCAAGTTTTTTAATAGTCGCTTCATCAATTCCCATTCCCGTTCTTGCAACTTCAAATGCACTAAGGCCATAAACACTACTTGCATCCAAAAGTTTTTTTATAGTTGCTTCACCAATACCTTTCTTTGGGAAAGCAAGAACCCTGATAAAGCTGTCATTGTCTTTTGGATTTGATATTAATTTTAAATAAGCTAAAGTATCTTTGACTTCCTTTCTTTCAAAAAACTTAAACCCTCCATATACTTGATAAGGTATTTGGTAATTTAAAAACTTTTCTTCAAATACTCTAGATAAAGCATTCACACGCATCAAAACGGCAAAGTCTGAAAATCTTTTCCCATCTTCCATTACCATTTTCTTTATCTTTGAAGCAACAAATTCTGCTTCTTCATGATCGCTGTAGCCAGTGTAAAATTTAATATCGCTTCCACCATCATTCTCAGTCCAAAGATTTTTTTCCAATCTGTTGGAGTTGTTTTTTATAATCCTATTTGCAGCATCTAAAATTTTCGATGTAGAACGATAATTTTGCTCTAATTTATAAATAGCAATGCCTTCATTGTCATCTATAAACTTTCGAACATTAGTAAACTTTGCCCCACGCCAAGAATATATACATTGATCCTCATCTCCTACTGCAAAAAT
>JAGBBI010000125.1 GCA_017938565.1 Clostridia bacterium | reverse complement strand
AGCAACTGTTTTAAGTGGGGCAGTTATTGCCAATATGTTTTGTGATTATTTTTATTGGACCAAAGATATAAAGTTCCTAAAGAATGACGCATTGCCATTTATGTGTGAAATTGCAAAATTTTATATGAACTACTTTTATCAGAATCAATATGGGGAACTTGTAAGTTGTCCATCGTACTCTCCTTATGGTAAGTCTAAGTATTTTGAGAATAAGAGTGTTGGGGTGTTTAGGTCTTGTCCGGCTGACTTTTCTGTAGTTAGGACACTTATTAATAATATTATCAGCCTTTCAAATAATTACTCAATACCATTAAGCGACATCGTAGAATATCAGAAATTTTTAAATCTTTTGCCACAAACCAAGGTCGTTTCAAACATATTGGCGGAATATTCGGACGATGATAACAGTAATAAAAGTGCAGGCATAATGCATTTATATCCGGTGTTTGGAACAAAAGATATTACTCTGCATTCAAGTACAGGTGTAATTGCTCCTTATTTAAATAGTGTTGTTCAAAAGATAGATAAGGCCTTGTTTGCACAAAATATTGTGTCGATTGGAAGACTTTCGGAGATTGCAAGTTTATTAGGGCACGGTGATGCTTGTGTTAGTATTTTAAGATATATGATTTCAAATTTTATGTCTAGCAATCTTATGTTTTTCAATAACGATAAAACAAATTTCTGTGCATACGTTGACGGTGATAACTACTTTAATATTGCTGGCAATCAGTTGCTTTTGTCGAGTATCGCAGAGTGCTTAGTTATGTCATGTGGCAAAAACGTTTCAATTCTTCCATCTAAACCAGTTGGATGGGCGAATGGTAGTATTAGCGGGGTGAATACAACGTTAAATGTCTTAGTGGATGTTGCTTGGGACGATAGAAAGGGGGTCGCAAGTGTTGTCTGTAAGGCTTTAAAAAACACAACATTTAATTTAATATTATTTAAAGGTGTTAAAAAAGTAAAAGGCTATGACGTGAATCTTGCTAATCCTGTTATTGAAAATATAAGCCTTGCGAATGGGAAGTCGATAACCATAGATATAAAATATTAAAAGGAGTTTTTTATGGGGTTGTTTTTTAAAAAGAAGAAAAAAGAAGTTGAAATCGACCGTTTTGTATCTGGTAAGTTTGAGAGTGTAGATTCAAGTGATGATGCTTTTTTGGTAAATGCAGTTTCAAATGGTGGAATAACAGATGATATGTTTGAAACCCCAGATGAAGTTCTTGATAAGACAAGAGGTTATGGTTCAAATTCTGGACTTGCTTATGTAAATAAATATTCGGCGACTAATCAAAAGCTTGCGACAACAAAAGTTGTTGACGTAGGTGCATTTAAAAAAACGGTAAAAGAAGAACCTAAGCCACAGCCTATGAATCCGACACCACCTACGGCATCATTAGATGAAAAAGGAAAAGAAGACGATGTTCTTTTGGAGCCGATTAAAGAAGATAGTGAAGAAGACAGTGCAGATGATAGTGATTTTGATAGCTTCTTCGAAGAATTTATGAAAAAGACAAGCGAGAGAGAAAAAAATGCCAATGCTAAGGTTGAGGAAGCTCCAAAGGTTGAAAGTCCAAAGATAGAAAAGCCTAAAGTTATACCAAAACCTGCGGTAAAAAGAAAAAAGAAAAGGGCGATTGACATTGATATAATTTCTGGCAGTAGTGGGGGAGATATTATCTAAAACAGGAATGAAATAATGTTACAAAAGTTAAAAGCTGTAAGTTTGTCGGTTTTGCCAATAGTGGCAGTTGTAATGCTCATACATTTTACAATGTATGAGTTTACTAGTGCTACAATTTTAAACTTTATGATTGGTTTAGTGCTTTTAATTTTGGGACAAGTTGTTTTCTTGACTGGGCTTGATATAAGCATTGTTCCAATGGGTGAGTTTGTAGGAAACTCGGTAAATGATAAGAAAAGGTTTTATATTTATATTATTTTTGGTTTGATATTTGGCATTGTTTCAACAATTGCAGAGCCAGACTTTCAAGTTCTTGTAGCCAAAATTTCGGTCGCCGGAATTGGTATTCCAAAGTGGTTTATTTTAGTAGGCGCTGGGGTTGGTGTTGGAATAATGCTTGCTGTTGGAATGGTTAGAATAGTAATGGGGCATTCGCTTAACTTAATGCTTTTTATAATGTATGCATTATTGGCTGTTTTGTCAGTATTTTTATCAGAGAAAGCCTTTGCGATAAGTTTAGATGCGGGAGCCGGAACAATCGGAGTAATTACGTCGCCATTTTTATTGGCTCTTGGAATTGGAGTTGCGAAAATAATAACTCATTCAAGAAATACAGATAGTGGGGCTGAAAATTTTGGTTTGATATCATTATCGGCAACAGGTTCACTTGTTGCTATGGCTATTTTATCGTTGATTTTTGCTGAGAATAAGGCAAGTGCTGTTTCTGTTGGAGGTACTACCTCTATATGGATTTCTATTTTAACCGATTGCGTTTTGTCTCTTCTCCCTT
The DNA here is from genome assembly GCA_017938565.1 of Clostridia bacterium. The sequence continues at coordinate 5,655 of JAGBBI010000125.1, read as the reverse complement.
TGGTTATTGTCTTTTTTATTTTCGAAGCGTTTTTTATTAAAATTTCTTGGCACGAAAAGCGTAAGTTGCTTTTTGGTTCGGTGGTAACATTTGTTGGATTTTATATGTTTTTATTTGGCATTGAGTTCGGATTTTCAGAAATGGGCTATGAACTTGGAAATGCTTTGCTTGTGCTAAATAACAAAGTTTTAACGGTTGTACTCTGTGCGGTTCTTGGATTTTTTATAGTATTTTGTGAGCCTTCTATACGCAACCTTGCTAAGCAGATTGAAGATGTTACTAATCGAAATATTCGTTCAGGTTTGGTCATAATTGCAATTGCGTTTTCGGTTGTTATTTCAAATGTTCTATGTGTACTTAGGATTTATTATGAGTTTTCAATTTGGTGGATTTTTGGGATTGGTTATGGCTTAATTTTCATAATTATGCCGTTTGTACCAAAGTTATTCAGCGCAATTGCATTTGATTCGGGCGGGGTTGCAAATGGAACACTTACTGTTGCATTTGTATTGCCAATTATGATGGCTCTTGCCGGAAATAGCGCAACGGGTTTTGGTACTATTGGAATTATGGTAATGACGCCGGTATTAATAATTGAGATACTAGGACTTATATATAAGGTATTGCTTGACTCTGAGGTTAAGAAAAGTCAAAGAATGCTTTTAAGACTATCTAAGACCGAAGATCAGTTCTCAAATATCGAGAAACTTAGAATTCAGCATGAGAGAGAGTTTGGTGGGAGAGTTTTTTAATTTATGAAAAAAAGTAAAAAAGAAGAAGCATATGAGATTGCACCTAGGTTTAAACTTGAAGATATTGATGAATTAAAAATAATATTAATAATTGCAAAAATTTCTATGGAAGATGAGATAATTGAAAGACTTGAAAAACTTGGCGGTCATGTGCTGTTGCGAGAGGTGGGTGAGGGCATTGGTAAAAATATGAGCCTTGAACTGCTTGGAATAAACAACACGCCATATATCGTCATACTGGCCACGGCAAGAAAAGAAGATGCAGATAATATTGTTGTCGCAATTGATAGCGAGGTTAACTTTTCGGCTCCGGGTGTAGGTTTAGGGCTTACTATTGATGTTGAAGGGTATATGGGAGCAAAAGGATTATTTTTATAAAATAACAATTTTGGGAGATGGAAAATATGAAGCTAACGGAAAAAGATGTTATTGAAAGACAAGTAGGTTTAGAATTCCCTCTGAATATCGGAGAGGCTGGAAATGATGAAGTGAAAGAGGTTGGCTCTAAACTTGTTATGGCTGTTGTTAAAAAGGGGTATGCTTATCAGGTGGTGAAAGTAGCGAATGAAAATGGAGCGAAAGGTGCTTTTATTCTGGATGGAAGAGGTGCTTCTACACATAAAAAACGCTTTTTTGGACTTGATATTGCACCTGAAAAGGAAGTTGTTTTGATGGTTGTTAATGATTCGATAGTTTATCCGGTAATAAAAAGCATTTATGCGATAGCAGGATTTAAAACAACGGTAAAGGGTGTTGTTTTTGCATTACCAATTTCAATGCTGCTCGATTAATATACGTAATAAAAAAGTGTATCAAATCTGATACACTTTTATTTTTGTTAGTTTTTAATGCAACGACCAACGTCGGTATTGTCTACGCTTCTATTTTGTAATTCCTTGCAAGGATTAGGTGTGTCTTCATATCGATAGTCTTTACCAAACTTGGTTATATATGTTGAAATAACAGCGTGTGATGGAGTCTCCTCGATGTTTTTATTCATAATTTTTTGAATGTTTGGATATCTGTCTGCCGAATATTTGCAAGCGTCGACATATTCTTCAAGTTCTGCAGTATTATTAATAGTTTCAGCAATGACTTTTCTTACATATTCTTTATTTGGTTTAAAGTGTAAAAGTTTTGGGAAGGCAGGTTTTGTTATAACTTCTTGCCAGTCTCTCTTTTCGTACTTTTTAAGAAGTTCAGCAACTTTATGTAGGTGTGCGATTTCTTGGGTTAGGGGTAATTCCCAAACTTTTCGAATTTCAGGGTCAGATTCGTCTTGCAAGCAAGAGTAGTAAAGATAGCACTCGGTGTATTCGTGATTTAAGCAGTTTTCAAGATAGGTAAGTGTTGGGTCTTTAAGTCCGCCGTATCTTGTTACGTGTTGCTCTTCAATCATCGCAATTTCGCTGTATAGTTTTCGACCTAAATCATTTTTGTAAAATCCGCCGACATTCATATAGTAGTTCATTGTTTGTTGTTCGGCAGCGGTAATAATGCAGGCGTGTAGTTTAGTTAGTGGGTCGGCAGTTTTGTTGTCAATCCAATAACTCAACTCGTCATAAGGATGGCGATGTTCGGCGACTGTTGGTCTGCCCGGAGTTATTTCGGTATATTCACCAACAAGTCTTTCAGCGTGAATTCCGTCGTCCATATCAAGAAGGTTTGCATATCTGTATAGGTGGTCGAAGTCTTCAAGCAGTGCAAAGTCTAACGCTTTTTTAACAACAGGGTCTTTTTCGACCTCTGCCATTATTGCTGTTAAATCTACGGCAAGTTGTTCATAGCCAATAGTTGTTTCTAGGATTGTTTCGTTGATAGGTTTTAACGCTGAAATACGCTTTTGTTGAATTTGTTCTACTTTTCTAATTAATGCTAAATCACGGCGAAGGTCGTTATCTGGACAATTTCTTGAAAAATTGTGTCCGCCATAAACAGATTCAAATTCTGTACCATTCATTAAAATAACTCGAGTTTTGGTGTAAGGGTCGGTAGAATCCTTATCGTAGTTTTTTGGATACATTTTGGCAAAATCACAAATGCCTTTTTCAACCTTTTCAGGTTTTTCGTCAAATGGGTTAAATGACATTTCAATAATCTCCTTTTTGGTTTTTGTCAATATGTAGTATGTGCCAAAATTGAAAATTTAAACATAAAAGAGCAGTTAAAAGTGTAAAGTTCTTATATTAAAAAATTGAATAAAATACTTGCAAAAATAGAAAGTTTATGGTATCATATATCTTGTTCAAGCCAATTGAACAAATAAACTTTAATGCCGAAGTGGTGGAATTGGCAGACGCGTCGGACTCAAAATCCGATATTGGAGACAATGTGCGGGTTCAAGTCCCGCCTTCGGCACCAAATAAAAATTCAAGCTTACTTAAAGCCTGAATTTTTTATTTTAACCATATTAATATTTATTGGAGTATTGGTGTACATGGGGAGCGATGCAAGAAGTAGATTTTTATTAAAATGGAAAGCAATAAGTCAAGACAATGCTACCTTCAATTCTTTTAAAGAAAATTTAACTACCGAAAATTTTAAAAGATTTATGGCGGAAATTAATCGTGAGTTGAGGGAGTCTGAGGTTGGAGATGGAAGCGTTTTTGAACGTGTAATGGAAGCAGGAAATTTGGTTTCTCCAACGCAGACCGTACAAAATAATGTACTTGAGAATTTGGTTCGATATATAAAAACTGAGGAGGATAGGACAAAGATTGCAATCGCTGTTTATTACGTAATTATATCTTTGCATATGTTTAGAGATGGTAATGGGCGTACTTCAAGATTTTTGTATGATTTTTGCTGTGGTAAAATTGAAGGAAAAAGGGAATATGATTACTTTCACAATAATAGTTCGACCCGAAGAAAACCAAATGGTTCTAGTGGGTCTTTTGAAAATGATGTACGTATATATGATGTAATGTATGCAAATGCTATGGCAAATGCGTTTTTGAGTATTGATCTTGCTGAATATTTAGAAAGGTTTCCTTATTTGAAAAACAAGCAGATACGTGGTTTGGGGGTGAATTTAAGTCTTGCGGATACAAAGGGGTATATTGATAAAAATTTAAATTTGGAGTTATCATCTGAGGAAACGGAAGATTTGTGTCAAATTATCTATGATATGGCAGGTGTTCGATACTTTTCGTCTGGTGGAGTTGCGTTAATGTTAGTTGCCATAGAGAAGGGGCAAATAGAAGATTTTATAAAACGGCACAAAGAATTCGTAGCTAGTCAAACAGAAGAAGAATGGAAAGAACTGCTTAGTGGTCTTATGGATTTCAAACTTGAAGACGATTTGTTTAAGTCTTGGACGACGGAAGATTTTAGGAGAGTTATTGAATTAGGTAATTGGGCTAGGGAAAAAGAATTTTATTACTTAATAGATATTTTTGAAAATCCAGAGGATTATAAGCGGAAAAATGGAATGACATACCTTGACTTTTTTACGACTCCATCAAAGGATTGGGGCTATGAGATTGGTATGGAAGATTGAATTTATGGCTATTAGCAGGTAAAGCCACTTTAATTACTTCTTTAAATTAGTGGACAAATTTTGATTTTAAATAACATTCATTCAAAAAAAACAATTCGTATATACATTACGAATTGTTTTTTTGATACTGCTTAGCTCACATTGAGTCTTCTTCTGAATTTGTTGTAAGCCAATGTGTGGGCATTGAAAGATTGCGAATTGTCCCAATCCTTTGGTGCTCGGGAGTTTGTAAAATCCTGCAAATATTTTCGACCTCGTCTGTGGAAACGTTATAACATGTAGCGAAAGCGGAAAATAAATCACCCATCTCTTTGCCAGATGTGATGGAGTATACTGGGAGGTCGGAGTCAATGTAGTCAAGATAACTTTTAATGGAGCATAAATCTTTATACCAATCGCTGTTTATAACATTTTCAATACCAGTCCTAAGTGAGTATTGTCTGATATTTTTAAACGCCTCGGCAGTCTCTTCAAGGGAGCGACAAGGGAAACCTATTCCGATAAAATGTCTTGAGGGGATTTTGTCTTTTACTCGGTATTCGCCATCAAGCCATTCCCATACGTCGGTGGGGTCGAAATTGTTTTTAGTTTCGAGCGTTTCAATTATTTCTTTGTCTAATATTATACTAATTCCGTTTGAAATAAATAAGTTAAAACTCTCGCTATTTTTTTGTGGGTCCATAAAACTTTGACGTCTACAAATTGAGATGTGTTCTTTGCCGTTGCATTTAGGGGAGCGAGATAAACTGTTGGCAAAATCAAAAACTTCGCCTTGTTGGTCTTCGCTTAGTATGGCACCTGAATCAAGAATTGCACGAAGTCGGTTGAGTTTTTGGTGTGGTTCTAAATAACTGCCGATGCCGTGATAAAGGTAATTGTTTAAATTGATAGACGTTGGAGTTTTGGTCTTTGGTTTTAGTGCTTGCGGATTGATAGATTGAAGACCGTTGCATTTAACTTTTTGTTTTTTTATGTTGCATTTCATAAAACAGTTTATCCTTTTGGGTTGATTTACTTATTGTGCTTCATCTTCTGCACGTTGAGCTTTCAATTGATTTAACAACTGGTGGTAATTTTGAAAACTTGCTTCGTAATTGCAGTTTTGGAAATGATTTTTCATATAATTGCTGTATGAACTTGTAAGTTCGTTGTTTTCCATATAAAGTATTGTGAATGGGAAAGAAACTCCTATGTTAAATGGATTTGCTTTTATTTGAATGTCTGTTGATGGGGTTTGAGGTTTGCTTGCGATAGCGTGCAAATATAAGTATGCATATTTTTTGCCGTCAACGCCATAATCCCAAAACAAATCACGAGAGTTTGGGTCTAGTTGAAGATGGGATGCGTCAATGTTTAAGTAAAGTAAGTTTTTATTTAAAGCAGCTGCAAGGGCTGGTTTTATGT
>JAGBBI010000014.1 GCA_017938565.1 Clostridia bacterium | reverse complement strand
TCTAAATTTTTCAACACCGACTTGTTTTCAAAAAACAACGGTTTTTCTAAAACATACGAAATGCAGGCATCCTTATTTTGAACATCCACTCTATCATGACCATCAATTTTGATACTACCTTCGAAACCTTCAAGCCCAGCGATAATATTTAGTAACGTAGTTTTGCCACTCCCCTCCGGCCCAATTATTGAATACTTTTTACCAGCTTCAAATAAACATGATATCCCAGACAATGCCTCTAAGTGCCCATATGATTTTTTAAGATTTTTAATTTCAATAGTTTTCATAACTTAATTATACACTATAATTCATCATATAAAAAGTCATTTTTGAATAATATTTTTTATGAATAAAAAGTTTTATTTTAACTATATAATAATTTTATCTTGCATAATTTTTGCGTTATGCTTATTATATCCATACACAGTTTCAACAAGTGAAGTTCTCTCCCGTACACAATTTTCAAGCGTAATAGTTCACGTCAAAGACAACCACACCGACAAACCAATTAATAATGCTACAATCTGTGTTCTTAATACAAGACAGTATTATCATACAAACAAAAACGGAAATACTGATAATATACAAATTCCATTGTTTGACGAGTACAAAAAAGATGATTATTATATTTATAATCTTCTAGTTTATAAAAGTGGCTACAACGACTATATTTATTATGGTCTTAAAGTAAAGCCAAGTCAAAAACGTGCTGATATTTCAATACCCCTTATCCCAATCATTAACTATCAAGATATTGAAACAACCATTTATTTTGAGCCTCCCTATCCGAAATCCATTGATACTATAATTAAAGAAAATAAAAAAGCATTAGCAAAAATTGAATAAGTATTTGCCAATGCTCTATTTATAGCTAATATTCAAAATATATAAAAATTTGACATTACAAAAGTACAATAGTTATCTTTCTTTACATCTGAGATTGACTATCAACAATATTTATCATACCGGTCCTTGAGTCAATTTCAAGTGCTCTGCTTTTATCTAATATGACTCTTATTCCAGAGTTTGGATTTTCTCCACGAGCAACCATATTTGCACTGTCATTGTCCTTAACTTCACCATAAACCAATTCTTGAACACCATCGCCTTGCTTTACACTGTTTGGTTCCAAACCTTGGCCAATATAAAAAACCTTCCAGCATTCAAACTCATCAATATTTCCATCAATAAGAGCCTCTTCAGATAATAGCATATCGTTTTCGTCTTTTGTTATAATCTCTACGACTCCACCACGCTTAATAAAATCACGGTCTAACCTTAGTTCATCATTAAGATTTACAATAGTAGCACTTTTCAATTCCCCCATTGCACCATCGCTAACAAGAACACCTTTCCCAAGAACAGGAAGAACAAGCGCCATTACTTCTTTTGCTTTACTATGTCCATCCCTACGCCATTCAAATTCATCCCAATAAAGCAATTCAATTTTCTTTATGATGTTGTCTTCAACAATATATTTAACCTCTGGCTTACCCTCTTCATTACATTGGTAATATATTGAATCATTCCCCTTTTCCCCCCAATAAAGCGGAACTTTCACAACTATTCCATTTTCTTTCGCCACGTACTTATAATCTCCTTCTATTAATTTCTAAAATATTATATCACAAGGCTTATTGATTTTCAATAGCAAATAAAAAACTTCAAGCACTAAACTTGAAGTTTTTTAATCAACTGTTTGTTAATTTGTTTCAATCAAACCAATTGTTCCATCAGCCTTTCTGTAAAGTACACACACGCTATCCAACTCAGAGTTTTTGAAGATAAAGAAATCGTGTCCTACCAAATCCATTTGAACGACAGCTTCTTCTTCTGTCATTGGAGTAAGTCTGTACACTTTTCTCTTAGTAATCATATCAGACGCAAAATGTTGTTCCTCTTCAAAGAAATCAAAATCTTCAAAATCAGCTTTAGCAACATTTCTTTTGTTCAAAAGTTTGTCGCTATGCTTAATAATTTGTTTTTCAACTTTTGCTATACACATATCAAGGTTTTGATACATATTATCCGATTCATCTTCGCCCCTAACAAACATAGAACCAGAAGATAAATTCACTTCCATTTTGTATCTTTGACCGTTTGCTGTACAAACAACTTTAGCATTTGCTTGTTTAGAAAAGAACTTTTCAAACTTTCCAATTTTCTTTTCAATCAAGCCTTTAAGTCTTTCGCTTACAGTATAATTTCTTCCTACAATATCAATTTTCATAAAATTTCGTCTCCTTTTTTTATATTGACACTTATATTATAACTTATTTTATTTGATTAGTCTAATGTTTTAAATGAAAATTCTCCGTTATTATAATCAACTTCGATTTTTGAGTTTTGTTTAACATCTCCCGAAAGCAATGCTTCGGCAAGTTTGTCTTCTACTTTTTGTTCAATCACTCGCTTTAGTGGTCGAGCCCCATAAACTGGACTATACCCTTCTTTTACAAGCCCTTTTATTGCACGTTCATTAAATCCAACTTGAATTTTTTGAGATTTAAGTTTTTTGTTCAATCCTGAAATTAAAAGTGTTGCAATTTGACGAATCTCATCTTCCTTTAACGCTTCAAATATAACAACCACATCAACTCTGTTTAAAAATTCCGGTTTAAATTTTTCTTGCAATGACTTCATCAATCTTTCTTTAATATTAATCTTATCATCGCCACCCTCATTAAACCCGAGTTTCGTTGTGTTTTTAGGAAGATCGGCAACTCCCGCATTGCTCGTCATAATTATAATACAATTTTTAAAACTTACAACTCTTCCTTGGCTGTCCGTAAGCCTACCTTCATCTAAAAGTTGTAACATCAAGTTAAAGACGTCCGGATGAGCTTTCTCTATTTCATCAAATAACACTACTGAATATGGCTTACGTCTGACCTGTTCTGTTAATTGCCCGCCTTCATCATAGCCCACATATCCAGGTGGAGAGCCAATCATTTTTGACACCGAGTGTTGTTCCATATATTCACTCATATCAAGCCTAATAATGGCATTTTCGTCGTCAAACATAGCCTCAGCAAGAGCTTTTGTAAGTTCGGTTTTACCAACCCCAGTAGGTCCAAGGAAGATAAACGAACCAATAGGACGCTTTGGGTCTTTAAGTCCAGCCCTTGCACGCCTTATTGCTTTTGAAACTGCCGTTACAGCTTCGCTTTGACCTATTACACGTTTATGTAAAACTTCCTCCAAATTTACAAGCTTTTGCTTCTCGGTTTCAGTCAGTTTTGTAACCGGAACACCCGTCCAACTTGAAACAATCTCTGCAATATCCTCTTTGTTTATTACGCCCGTTTGGTTTCCCTTAGACGCATTCCAAGCATTCATGCGGACCAAGTGTTCATTTTTTAGTTCGCTTATTTTTTCTTTACACTGTTCTATCCAAGCCCACTCTTGGCTCTTCTCGGCTTCTATTTTCTGAGTCTCATACTCCCTAATCTGCTTTTGCAAATTTCGTATATCTTCTGGAATTATACTTCCTTTTACCCTTGCTCTACTTGCCGCCTCATCAATTAAATCTATCGCTTTATCTGGAAGACTTCTATCCATAATGTATCTAATTGACAAATTTACCGCAGCGTCAATAGCGTCATCTTTAATTTTTACGCCGTGAAAAGCTTCATAAGAGTCTCTTATTCCTTTCAATATTTTAATAGTATCTTCTGGTGTAGGTTCATCAACTGTTATTGGCTGAAAACGCCTTTCAAGTGCTTTGTCTTTTTCAATAAACATACGATATTCATCGGTTGTTGTAGCTCCAATAGTTTGCATCTCTCCACGAGCAAGATATGGTTTTAAAATGTCTGCCGGTCCAATTTCGTCTTTATGAGAACCAGCTTGTGCCAACATATGAATTTCATCAATAAAAACAATAATATTTTTTCTTGTTGTAATTTCTTTTATTGCATTCTTTAATTTTTCTTCCATAGACCCACGATATTTTGTTCCCGCCATAAGTGAACCTATCTCCATTGAAAAAATGGTTTTATCTCTCAAAAGTTCTGGCACTTCACCTTTTACAATCGCTTGGGCAAGCCCTTCAACGACC
>JAGBBI010000124.1 GCA_017938565.1 Clostridia bacterium | reverse complement strand
GATACTAAAATATCCTGTCTTTATAACGTAAGACAAACGGCTCACACTACTAAAATTCATGCTGCATCTCCTGAATCCATTCAATGTATCCTTTATATCGTTACCTCACACCGCCGAACGACTCGCTGAATAAATAAAATACATCTACTACTTTCAATCATTGATTTTAACATATAATACACTTTTAAATATAGTATCATATGGTTTGAAAAAAATCAATTATTTTTTTATTCTTCTGCTTTTTTGCATATTTCAACCTTTGAAACAGAAACCTCATAAGCTGTTTTTGTAATTACACTGCCATCTTCTAATTTTTTCTGATAATTTCTGCTTTGTATTCTTCCCAAAACCTTTATATTATCTCCAACATTGAGCTTGCTTGTATATTTTGCATTTCTTCCCCAAGTTATACAAGGTATATAATCCGATTTATTATATGATCTATTTACTGCAAGCAATATATCCGCTATTTCTCTGCCAAAAGGTGTAGTTCTGTATACTGGAGTTCTGCACACATAACCGTTTAAACATATCTGATTAGGACTGTTTGCCGCTTCCTCTTCTTCAACCTTTTCAATATCTCTTGCAAATACAGTAAGTATAAGATGATTTTTTCTATTTTGATAACTATTATATGATCTTAACTGACCTTTAATTTTTATATAGTTTCCAACCTCTGCAACTCCGCTTTCCAAAAGTCTTTCAGAAACCGTAACAGGCAATATATCTACTTCTTCACTAAGTCTTATTACCTCTAAATTCAAATTATAAAAACCTTCTCCAAGAATTAAATGAGAAAATTGTGGTTCCTCTGCAACCTTACCCGAAATGTGAGCGACATTGTTTTTTTCATAAATACTATTCATAGTATTCCTCCCTTTGTTTTTTAATTATTTTTAATTTGTATTCCATTGTTATTAATTGTGAAATTGTCTTTATATATTAAATCTGAAACATGTACAAGCGAGTAACCTTGTTCAAGTAGTGTATCAATTATTACCGGCAGTGCTTCAACAATATGGTCTGAATTATTATGAAATAAAATAATACTACCATTCTCCACATTTGGGGTAATCCTTGCCATCATTTGTGATGTTGTCAAACCCTTCCAATCAAGCGAATCAACACTCCACTGAATTGTTTTTAAGTTAAGTTCATCAGCAACACTTATCAATGTATCATTATAATCGCCATAAGGCGGCCTAAATAGAGAAACTTCTTTACCAGTGATATTTTTAATAAGTTCCATAGACGTAGATAATTCTGCTTGCATTTGAGCCGAACTCAATTTAGACATGTACGGATGAGTATTGGAATGAGTACCAATTTCAATCCCGCTTTCATCTAAAGTTTTAACAAGTTCTGGATACTTTTCAACCCAAAATCCCACCAAGAAAAAGGTCGCTGTTACATTTTTTTGTTTTAATATATCAATAATCTTTAGCGTTTCTTCACTTCCATATGCGGCGTCAAAAGTTATAGCAATGTTTTTCTTTTCAGTTTGCACACCATAAATAGGCAACTTTCTTTCGGCATAACCATTATAAACACTTGCAGATGAAGACTTGTAAACCGCTGTTGATGCAATTATAGCAACTATAGCAAGTGAAAAAATAATTTTAAAAGGTTTTGCATTAAGACATAAGAACCTCATAATTACTGAATACTCCTCAATTATAAAATTTTTAACTTTACTACGTTAGCAATATTTTGTAGAAAAAAATGTTTATACTGTCGAATAAAACAAACCTCAAAATACTTCTAAACCTTAATAAACGCTATGCTTTACCAATTAAAAATATTCCAACCAAAATACACTTCTAAAATAAAACTATAACTTTTGACTAGATAACCTTAAAGACCTGCAAACTGGATACAATTTATCTATAGCAGCATCATTGTCTTTACTAATATCGATTAATTTACCATTAACAATAAATTCATAAGCAAAACATAAAAGTTCACATTTTTGAGAAGGCAAACTCGTTAAGCCATTTATCAAGTTAAAAATACCCTCGCTTAAATTAAAATTTTTTACGACCTTGCTGTTAGATAATTCATCCTTATACTTTTTCATTATTCCTCCTTAATACAATTTTAATTTCAACAGCTTTTCCAGAATTGTTAAAATCAAAACCACACCTATAAACATTAATTTCTTTTCTTGACAACTTTAATTTTACATATTATAATTTAGTTATAAAAAAATAGGGAAGATGTAAAAATGTTCAAAAACACCAGAGTAATTTCTGGGTTAATCGTGTTTTTTTGGCTAACTTTAATAATTGAGTTTATAGTACTAGAACTTACGAATATTAGCATAATGACACTATTAATACCAATATTAATTTCATTAAGTGGAGTAACTACTTTATTAATTTTGTTTATTAGTAATTACTATAAATCCAAACAAAGCGTAGCCAATCTAAAACAAGAATACCTAGAAAGTTTAAGACCAAAAACTCCATTAAGATTTTGTGCAAGTGATGATGAATTGTTAAAAGCTTATAAACAAAGTGCAACCGAGATAAGCTCAACACAAGGCCATGAACTTACACAATTATCAATACAGACTAAATCACCAATTACACAAGAAAATTCAGATGATGAGCTTACTATGTAACTCATCAAAAAGGAAGTATCCAATAAGCTGGAAACTTCCTTTTTTTGTTATAAACCTTCCATCGTTTTTATGTAAAATTTACAGGCATTAAATTCCCCTAGGTAAAAACTAATGCGATTCCTTTTACATTAATTCCATTATAATCCAATAATCCAATAAAGCAATTTTTATTGCCACTATAATACTTTTCTAAACTACTAAAACTATTTATTTACAAGCAATACAAATGTTTTAAAAAATTTTTTTGTTATAAAATTTTAGTATGATTTCATAACTTTATTTGCAAGCAACTTGGATCACATATTTATAATTAATAGTAAAACTTTTTGCAACAAAAATGAGTTTTTAACAAGATGGTGAAAACTTGTTAAAAACTCAAAAATACTTCAAAAGCCACAATTAACTCTAGCAATTGCAACTATTCAACTCTAGACACATCAATTAAGCAAGCATTTACTACGACCTTTTTGCCTATAAGCGATAAGTAAAAAACTAAGTTCAAAAGAACCGATCCGATAGTTGAATAAATAACATTTAAAGCAATCTTCGCAAAAGTAGTTGGCTCGCTATTAAAAATAATACCAACTAACCATTTAACTACTTCCATTAAAAAGGAACAAGCTATAGTGAATACAAAAGCAAATAAAACAACCATAATAGCTTTAGCCTTTACTTTATTGTTCTCATTTTTTAAGTAGTTGTAATAAATAGACACGCCTATTAATGTAAAAAAAGCACCAATTAGAATATTTGCCATTAAATTAATAACAAAATATCTATATAAATTAAATATATTTAATAAATTTAAAAGAATAAATATTATGATGTAAATTACAGAAAATACCCAATTTTTCGCATAAAGCCTACCTTTTTGTATAGCAATGTCAACCAAAATTAAAGCAACAGCTGTTAATAAAATAAAAATATAATTTTTTATAAGTTCAGAAGAAAATATATTTTTTGTCTGAGTTCCTACTGCCACAAAACTCATAACAATCATAGTAGTCATCAAGGCAAACAAAAGACCTAAAATTGTAAATAGTACAATTTCAGACAAATCAATCTTCCTTTTTTCCTTAAATCCTACTTCAACCGTTTTCATTTTCTATCAATTCCTCATTTAAGCATATACAAAAGCAAATAAAAATAAACTCAAATATAATTTATTTTTATTTATTTTAATTTTTAACACCCAACCACACAGGGTTGTTAAAAACGCAATTATATTACTAAGAGCAAAAACGCTATTTCGCTTTTAGTAATTTTAGTATAAACAATACCGAAAAAAAGTAAAGTACATTTTTTAAACTTTTAAAAATTGTAGCACATTGCACAAAATTTGTCGAATTTAAAATTTTTTATTTTTTTTGCTTGACAATTTTTTAAAAATTACTTTTCAACAAAGTTTTCAACACACTTTCAACTTTTCAACAATTTTGATATATTTTAACATTTTCAAGCCACTCAGACGAGCTGTGTCAGAATTTTTAAATTAAAAAATAAAAATAATTAATATAAAAAATTTTATTATTTTGTTTAAATTAATTTAAATAAAAGAAAAACGAACCCATTTTCAAGGTTCGTTTAAAAAATTTTTATTAATTAACAATTCTTACCGGCAAAATTAAGAACAAATAATCGCCACCATCGCTTGATGTAATTGTGCAAGGGTCTTTTGGACTCACAAAATTAATATTTATGTGCTCATCTGTTATATTTTTAAGAGCCTCACTAAAATATCTTGCATTAAATGCGATAACCAAATCCTTACCTTTAGTATTTACAGAAATTTTTTCTCTAATATTTCCAAGGTCAGAAGTGCTTGAGACACTCATTATGTCTTCATTTACGTCGAGAGTTACTAAATTATTTTTATTTAATCTTGCAAGTAGGCTTGCTCTTTCAATTGCTTCTTCCAAAAACCTTTTTGCAACAGTAACTACTGTTGTTGCTTGACTTGGAATAACCTGCTTATAATTTATAAAATCTCCATCAATCAATCTTGTTATAATTTTCACTTCATCTATGCTAATTTGCATAAAATTCTTTTGTATTAAGATTTCAAGTTCATCATCACTATCATCAATTATTTTATTAATTTCAGTTAAACTTCTTGCTGGAACTATAAAACTAAAATTAGCTTTTGAATCAATTGGCTTAGAACAAACTGCCATTCTGTAGCCATCAAGTGCTACTGCATTAACCTTTCCATCATTAATTTCATTTAAGATTCCCTTAAGTACTGGCCTCGCATCATCAAACGCCGCAGAGAATGATGTTTTATTAACAATTTCTTTAAAGTCAGACTTTTTAATTCTAATGGATTCTGCATCCTCTATTAATTTAATAGCAGGAAACTCACTAACTGGCATAGTTTGTAAAAAACCTTCAGAGTCCGTATATTTAAATTTTATTGTATTATCATCTGTCTTAGAGATTTCAATTTTCTCATTATTTAATTTTTTAATTAGTTCTGCAAAAAATCTTCCTGCAACAACTGTTTCACCTTCAATTTTTACATCAGCAACTATTTTTTTCTCGATACTAAGTTCAAGGTCGGTTGCTTGTAATGTTAAAACATCATTTTCAGCTTTAAGTTTAATTCCTTCAAGTATTGGATTTGTTGATCTGATAGCAGTTGCTTTTAAAACAGTATTCACTGCTTCAGATAGTTCAAAACCATCGCAAATCAGTTTCATTTTTTTGTCTCCTTATACAATATATTTAATTTTTATTTTTGTTAGTTAGTAATAGTAATAGTAGGGAGTGTTGAAAAGTTAAAAACACCTTCAAACCCTTTATTTATAAAGCTTTCAGCATTTGAAAACTCTGTTGAAAAATTTAAAAACTTTTTAACACATTGTTAAAAACATTGTCGAAAAATGTCTAAAACAATAAAAGGCAAGAGTAGTTATATTTAACTCACTCCAAGATATTACTTAGATTCAAGAAGCCCTTTAATATCTTTTACCTGTACTTGTAATAATTTATCGCTCTCAAGTTGTTTTATTACCTTGTTCTTGCAATAAATTACTGTGGCGTGGTCTTTATTAAAGATCTTCCCAATCGAAGTATACGGCATTTGCATCATTTCGTCAAGTAGGTACATTGCAATTTGCCTTGCATAAGATATTTCTTTTTTACGGTCTTTACCGAGAATCTGATTTTTTGTTATTTCGAAATATTTGCAAACTTTATCTATGATTTTATCGCTATCATAGGTTGTTTGTGTAATGGTTACATAGTTTTTAAGTGCATCTTTGGCAACTTCAAGTGTAACCTTTGGCTTTTTTAATAATCCAGCATAAAAAACGCATCTTGAAAGGTATCCTTCAAGTTCTCTTACGTTTGTTGTCATAGCTTGAGCGATGTATTCAAGAACATCATCATCTACTACGTGCCTATCTAGAACAACTTTTTTCTTTAAAATAGCTATTCGTGTTTCGATTTCTGGGACTCCAATATCCGTAATAAGTCCCCATTCAAATCTTGACCTTAAGCGGTCTTCAAGTGGGGTGATTTCCTTTGGAGGTCTATCACTTGATAAAACTATTTGCTTATTTTGAGATGTAAGTGCGTTAAAAGTATGGAAAAACTCTTCTTGAACACGAGGTTTTCCAATGATTGATTGAACGTCGTCTACTATTAAAACATCTGCATTGCGATATTTATTCCTAAATCCTGAATTTAAACTTAGTTCATTTTTACCAACAGTTTCAATAAATTCGTTTGTAAACTCTTCGCAAGTAACATAAACAACCGTTAGTTCTGGTTTGTTTTCAGTAATTTGATTTCCTATAGCGTGTAAAATATGTGTTTTACCTAAACCTACACCACCATATACAAAAAGTGGATTATAATTTGTACCTGGCATTTCTGAAACGGCTTTTGCAGCTGCAACTGTAAACTCATTCGTTGGACCTACTACATAATTATCAAACGTAAATTTTGGGTTAAAAGCATAAGAATTAGGTTTTTCAACTTTTTTTCTGCTGTTTTCAGATTTTTTTTCACGTTTTTCAATATCTTTGATTGTTTTTTCGTATTGCTCTTCACCTTCAACAACAATTTCAAACCCGTCAATTTCGTTTGATACCTCTTTTAAAGAGTCTTTTATAATGTCAACATAATTTTTATCAACAACACCACGGGCCCCTAGAGTTTTTGATTGAAGGATCAACTTATTATCCGTAACGGCAAGCGGAGTTAATGGTTTAATCCATACATCAAAAGTAAACGCAGTTTTTATTTTGTTTGAAATAATAACTTTTGCGTCTTCCCAAAGTTGAATATGATCAATTGTAGTAACTTTTTCTAATTTCTTTTTTGCCATTGTTTGGATTATCCTTCTTTTACTATATATTAATTATAACTAATAATAAAATATTTTGCAAGTATTAAATAATAAATAATATATAAATAATTCTAATTAAATAATTGATTATATATATTTTTTTTAGTAAAATATAATAAATAAATAATTATGTGTTTTTGGTGAAAAATGAAAATAACTAAATTAAAACTAACAAATTTTAGAAATTATAATTCAGTAGAAGTGGTTTTCAACGATAATATAAATTACGTTGTTGGTAAAAATGCACAGGGCAAAACGAATTTGGTTGAACCAATCTATATAATTTCAACTCTTAAATCATTCAGAAATTCTAAACTTGTTGATTGTATTAATGAGAATGAAGCATTTGCAAAAATAGAAGCTGATGTTTATTCTTTAAATTTTGGGAAAAAGAAAATTAAGTATATTATAAATAGAGAAGGTGAAAATGAGTTTTACGTAAATGAGAATAAAATAACGCATAAAAGAGATATGTATAGTCATTGTTATTCGGTCGTTTTTTCACCAGATGAATTAAAACTTGTAAAAGGCTCACCTGACATAAGGCGTGAATTTCTTGATATTGATATATGTCAAGTGAGTAAGGTTTATTCAGATTTAATCGATAGATATGAAAAAATTCTTCAAAGCAGAAATAGGTTATTAAAATTTGGAAAAAATTCAACAAATTTGAATATAGAACTAGATGTATGGGATGAACAACTTGCTTTAGTTGGTAGTCAAATAGCAAAAGCAAGAGCAAATTTTGTGGCTAAAATTTCAGAAAATGCAAAATCAGTAATGCAACGTTTGTCTGGAGGAAAGGAATTACTGACAATCGAATACATTGGACTTAAAGGTGAAACAAGAGAAGAAAAAACAGAGGAGTTTTTAAAAGAATTAAAAGCTCAGAGATCAAAAGATATCGAATTAGGATATACATCGGTCGGCGTCCATAGGGATGATTTGAAATTTTTTATTAATAACTTGGAAGTAAAACCATATGCTTCTCAAGGTCAACAGCGCTCAGTTGTTTTAGCGTTAAAACTTGCAGAAATGGAAACTATAAAGACCGAAAGTGAAGAGCCAACTTTGATTTTAGACGATGTTTTTAGTGAACTTGATACTACACGACAAAGACTGCTAATTGACTATCTATCTACAAAGCAAGTATTCATAACTAGCACAAATTCAAAAAATTTAGGCGGAATAAATCACTCGAAAATTAGAGTTAAAAATGCACAAATTTCAATTGAAAGCTAAAAACCAAAATTAAACAATAACACCCAATTATATGGGTGTTTTATTATGCGATAGATTTCTCGAGTAAATATACACTTGTCAAAAAACCGCAAATTTGGGGCTAATTTTAAAATTTTTCAAAAAACGCTTTTCTTTTCTTTTGATATGTGCTATAATTGGCTTGTAAAATATGAAATACGGGAGAGGTGTAAAATGGCACAAAAAAATGGTGGCGATTATACCGAGAAGGACATACAAGTCCTCGAAGGTTTAGAGCCGGTAAGAAAGCGTCCTGGAATGTACATTGGTTCAACCGATGAGAGGGGATTGCATCACTTAGTTCAAGAAGTTGTTGACAACAGTATTGACGAGGCATTAGCAGGTTACTGTGATAGCATAGTAATTGAAATTAACAAAGATGGTTCATGTTCGGTGCTTGACAACGGAAGAGGTATACCAACAGGAATTATAAAAAAAGAAGGTAAAAGTGCTGTTGAAGTTGTTTTGACAAAGTTGCATGCAGGTGGAAAATTTGGCGACGGAGGATATAAAATTTCTGGAGGTCTTCACGGGGTTGGTGTATCGTGCGTAAACGCATTGTCAGAATGGTTAGACGTTGAAGTTTGGCAAAATGGTAAACATTATAAACAAACATACAATAGGGGTATCCCTCAACGAGCTTTGGCAGTTGTTGGTGAAGCTGATAAAACCGGAACAAAAGTTACTTTTATGCCAGATAGTGAAATATTTGAAACTACAGAATTTAATTTTGATACAATAAAAACCAGGCTTCGTGAATTAGCTTTTTTAAATAAAGGTATTACAATTACCGCAATTGACCATAGATCAGAAAAGCAAGAAGTAATGCATTATGAAGGCGGAATATTAGAATTTGTAAAAAATCTTAATAAGAATAAAGAAAATATATTTGCAGAGCCTGTATATATAGATAAGGAATTAAAAGAAGGCGAAATTGAAATTGCTTTTCAATATAATGATAGTTACAGCGAAAATTTATATGCTTACGCAAACAATATCAACACCGAAGAAGGTGGAACACATGTTGCAGGTTTCAGAAATGCGATAACAAAGATTGTTAATGAATACGCGACTAAGTTTAATATGATAAAACAAACTGAAAAACTAAGTGGAGATGATGTTAGAGAAGGCTTAACTGCTGTAATTTCTGTCAAACTTTCAAATCCTCAATTTGAAGGGCAAACAAAAACAAAATTAGGTAATAGTGAAATTAGAGGTGCTGTTGAAAAAGCAATGGCAGAAGGTTTTGGTGATTTTATGGAGGAGCATCCAAAAGAAGCCAAAGAACTTATTTTAAAATCTATTACAAGCCAAAGAGCGAGAGAAGCTGCGCGAAATGCCAGAGAACTCACTAGAAGAAAGGGCGTTTTAGAGACAAATGCGCTTCCTGGGAAATTGGCAGATTGTTCAGAAAGAGACCCAAAACTTTGTGAAATGTATATTGTTGAGGGTGATAGTGCGGGAGGAACTGCGAAGCAAGGTCGTGATAGAAGATTTCAAGCTATACTTCCACTACGTGGTAAAATTTTGAATGTAGAAAAATCAAGAATTAATAAAGTACTAGAAAATAATGAAATAAAGTCTATGATTACTGCTATTGGTGCAGGTGTTGGAAATGATTTTGATGTAACTAAAATTAAATATGATAAAATTATATGTATGACCGATGCCGATGTCGATGGAAGTCATATTAGGATTTTATTATTAACATTCTTCTATAGGTATATGCGTCCACTTCTAGAGGAGGGACACGTATATGCTGCGATGCCACCACTTTATAAAGTTTCGAAAAACAAACAAGAGTATTATTGTTACAGCGATGATGAATTAAATCAAAAACTTGAAGAAATAGGAAGAAAAGGTACCGAGGTACAAAGATATAAAGGTCTTGGTGAAATG
>JAGBBI010000123.1 GCA_017938565.1 Clostridia bacterium | reverse complement strand
GTTGCATTAACGGTTGTTAGTTTAATCTCCGAAGTTTTTGTAATTGCTTTTGCAATTCTTCGGTAGTCAGCGGTTGCTTCAAGGACACTATCTGCTCCTGCTCCGCTTTCAACTCCATCAATTGCGTTTATGTCTTGAAGGAGTTTGTTGAAGTTAAGTCTTCCAGTTTCTTTGCCGTTATATTGTACGGTTGAAACGTCCCACATCGCAAATAAAACTTTTCTTAAAGTTTCGGTTGCCTTGTCAGTTGGAGCGTTCTTGAATCTTAGGTTTTCAATGTCGCTTCTTAGTTTCAGTGATTTGAAATATTCGGTATTTTCATACTGACTGGTTATTATTTGAATGTCGGTTAGGTCTCCTGCACCAAAGTCTCGGCTGAATTTAACTTGTAATGACTCTGCGATGCCTTCAATAGTTAGGGCGATTGTTATGTCGTAACTGTCTAGGTAATATGGAAGGCTTACATTTGCTTGAACTAAGTTTTCTTCTTTTGGAAGTTTTACAACTTCGTAGTCGTTTACTGCTTCGTCTGCATTATATTGGAATAGGTAATAGTTCTTGTCAATTTCAATAATTGTTTGACCGGTCGTTGCGTTGAAGTAGGTGTTATATTTATAGTCGGCTGATGGGGTGTTTTCACCAACATCTCCGATTTCGACCTGCCCGACGATTGTGTAGGTATTGCCAAGATAACTGATTGCCTCGTTCTTTTCTCCAAACTCGATATAATGTGTTCCAAGTTTGTGTGATAAGAATAAACCTGATGCTATGTCATACGAACTTGTCATTCCGGTTAGTTCGTAAAGTCCAAAGTATTCGGTGCCTTCAGCGTATTCAACCTTTAAGAATGCAATTTCACCATATTTAACAAGGCGTCTTAATATGATTGTTTTGCTTGTGCTTGTGTTTACACCACTTGTTTGATAAATGGTTTGAGTTTCGCTTCCATCGGTTGGCATACGGTCTTGGCTGGTTTCAAGGGTCAGTTTAATGTTGTTATCTTCAATCATATCGGCTGGTGCCATTATGGTTGCTTCAACATAATAGTAGTTTGTGAAGTTGTGTCCCATATAAGTATAGGTGCCAGAGATGTTTGTGTTTGCTCCGGTATTTTCAATTATGTAATACTTATATGCTGAAACTGAAAGTTCGGATAAGTCTTTGGTGTTTGTTTTTGGTTGTTCAACAATGTTGTTCAAGCGAGTTTGTGCGGTAGTTCCGTTTATTGAAATCTTTTCGCTTCGGATTTGTTCATTGTCGATGTCGAACTTAACTTTTACAAATGTTTCGCTTGCAAGAATAAGTGGTACTTCAACTAAGACAATTCCGTTTCCGCTTCCTTCAATACCTGAGGCATTGAAGTTTGTTGTAACCTTTACTCCGCCAAGGAACTCAACTTCTGCATTGTATAGGTTCCATAGGTCGCTTGCGGTAGCCTTACATTTTATTCCGTTTCCGTTTGATTCAAGTGTTATCTTGTACGAATCGGTGAAGTTGTTAAAGGTTAATTGTACTTGTTTACCTGCAAGTTCTTTAAGTCCGCTGAAGTCAAGTAGGATACGTTTCATTTCTGGTTCGTATTTTGCAACGTAGTCATTAGACACCGAAGGATTTACAACATTCACAGTCGCAATTGGGCTTGTGCTGATTAGCACTTCATTTGAGTACCAACCAACAAAGTGGAAGTTATATCCGTTGCTGTCGGTTACAACATCTTTTGCTTTAAGTGTGATTGCTGAGTTAATATATCCGATACTCTTTGCTTCAAAGGTTGGTTTGTTTCCTTCTTTTCCCATTGCGTCTTGAAGTGCGTTATCGGTTATTTCTCCGTCAAGTCCGTATACAATTTCAGATGCTATTGAAAGTTCTGGTAAACGGAAGAATGTTGCAAAGTTTAGAACGATGATAGTATTTTCTTTTATACCTGCGGTTCCGTCGTCTGCTCGGTTGATTGAGTATACGCTGTATGCAAGCATATCTGAAATTGAAATCGTTCGTCCGTCGCTTTGATAGTTGAATACGGTGTCTTTGACTTTACCCTTTGTAATTGTTGTAATGTTTTGTAATACAAGATATGGGTTTGTTGTGCTTAGTCGGTCAATCCAGTTGTTTTGGTAAGCCGTTGAGATAAACTGAGTTTTCTCGAAGTCGTCTTTTAAGAAGTAGTATTGTCCGGCTTCGTTTGATGTGAAGTTGTATTCACGTGCTGGGCCGTCAATCTCTTCGCTGAATTTAACCACTGTTGTGTCTGGGTCGATTAAGCCATAGACTTCATTCGTCTTTTGGTCAAGCCACTCGCCATCAAGTTTGATTTGAACCTCTATTGAGAACACCTCTTTCAAAGTTACGTAAACATAGAAGTCGTGGATATTTGAATTTATGTGATACTCTTTATGGGTCTTTGATGAATTGTCAATGGTAATTCCATAGAAGTTAGAACTTTCACTGCTAATTTCATTTGTCGCATCAAACTC
The DNA here is from genome assembly GCA_017938565.1 of Clostridia bacterium. The sequence continues at coordinate 635 of JAGBBI010000123.1, read as the reverse complement.
TGCACCGCTTTCGATTTCTATGAATTTAACCTCGGTAATTACATAATTGCCAAGTGCTTGGATGTAATAGGTTTGGTCAAATCCCTTCTTGAAGTAGGTTACTCCGCCCGGGATTGCACAAATAACATCGGCTTCTATGAAGTTTGTATATGTGCTGTCGGTCTTGCGGTATCTGTTTGCACTGGTAAATGTATTTAACTCTGCAAATCCTGCGTTGAACCATACACCACTTATCTCTGATGTATAGTAGGTTGTGATGCCGTCTTTTGCGATGTTCTCAACTCTTGAGTAGATGTGAGCGAATTGGTCAAAGTCTTCAAACTCTGAATTCTCTTTATCTGACTTTAGGTAGTAGGTTGAAGAAAGAATTGCATCGCTTGATAACATACTGCCTGAAAGTGGAGTTGTGCCAGAGTTATAAAGAACGGTTGATTTGCTTGCATCTTTTAGTATTAAGTTTTTAAGTGTCGTGTTATCCCTTTGGGTTGCAAGTGAGTACATAAATACGTTTGCACCGGCTGGAATTAAGAATTCTCCGCTTCGTACTATTGGATTTTGTATTGCTGAAACAACTTTACTGTCGTTTGCGATTGCTTGGTTGTCGTTTGTATAACCGAATGGGTTATAGTAGAAGT
>JAGBBI010000122.1 GCA_017938565.1 Clostridia bacterium | reverse complement strand
TCAAACATTCTTTCACATTCAGCTCTTCCAGCTTCTGGAGAATCAGAGGCATGTATTACATTTCTTGTAATCTCACCAACACCAAAATCATGGCGAATTGTTCCCTCTGCTGGATTTTTTGTTGCACCAACGATTTCGCGGATTCTTCCAATTAAACCAACTTCCCCTTCAACTTGAAAACCAATTACAGCTCCGCTTTTCATATAGTCTGCAAGTTCTGGATAAAAACTTTTGCCAATATGTTCAGCATAATGTGCACTTAAAACATCATCATTAAGTTGCATCTTTTGACGTTTTGTAATTGTTCCAACCTTTTCAATTCTTTCAACAATTGCATCTTCATGTTGCAAGAAGCCCGGCTTAATCATTACGTACGATATTTCTTTCATCTTTTTCTCCTTTTTAAATCTATAATACGAATTATACAATAAGTCTTCTATGTTTGGCAAGTTAATTATCAAGCTTTTCAATTTCCGCTTCAAAGACAAGTTTCAATTCACTAATTTCGTCCAAAATCAACTCGCCTATCAAATAAACTTCGCCATCATTGTTTCTAACAACCAAATCAATTAAATCTTCTTTGTTGAATGCATCATCAAAAACTCCCGAAAAAGTAACATTCACATTAAGTTTCACATCGTTAATTGTTACTGGGTTTATTTTATCATAATTTATTGTCAATATTTTACCAAAGTGAGTAATCTTGCGTGGCCTTAAACTTTCACGCTTAATAACATCGGTTCCAACTGTTGCTTCGGTAACAAGTCTTAAACTAATATAGTTCATCGAAAGACTATCTATCTCATTTAGGTTCTCTTTGTTTGACGTAATAAAAACACTTATACTATTTAAATTGTAAATTGTGCCATCTGACAAATCTGACTTGGCGGTATTAATCGCACCAATTGAGATTTCTCTTTCTTCAATTTTATTATTATTTGTATTGCAAGGTTCTTCAATAGTTGAAAGTGTTGGATTAATTGTTTGAATTTTTTTAGCAATTGAGCGATTTCCACACCCCACCATCAAAAGCATTGCAACAAGCAATACAATAGTTAAAATATTCTTCTTCATTCGTAAATTTAACGCACTTATTTAATAACCGATTTTAATACGTTCCCAGTATAGCTTTTAGCTATCTTAGTAATTTGCTCTGGCGTCCCTGTTGCAACAATTGTTCCACCCTTTGCTCCACCTTCTGGACCTAGGTCTATAATATAATCGGCAGTTTTTATGACATCTAGGTTATGCTCAATTAATAAGATAGTGTTTCCACCAGATACTAATCTGTTTAAAATATCTAGCAACTTCTGAACATCAGCGGTGTGTAAGCCTGTTGTTGGCTCGTCTAATATGTAAATCGTTTTCCCTGTTGGGCGTTTTGATAATTCAGTTGCAAGTTTAACACGCTGTGCTTCACCGCCACTAAGGGTAGTTGCCGGTTGACCAAGTTTTATATAACCCAAACCGACATCGTAAAGTGCCTGAACTTTGTTTTTAATACTTGGTATATTTTCAAAGAACGATAACGCTTCTTCAATAGTCATCTCTAATACATCGTTTATATTTTTACCTTTATAAGTAACTTCCAAAGTCTCCCGATTATACCTTTTCCCATCACAATCTTCGCAAGTTACGTAAACATCTGGCAAAAAATGCATTTCAATTTTTAAAAGCCCATCGCCTCCGCAAGCCTCACATCTTCCACCCTTTACATTGAAACTAAACCGACTTGAGCCATAGCCCTTTGCCTTTGCCTCGGGTGTCGACGCGAATAATTCTCGGATTGCAGTGAATACGCCCGTATATGTTGCAGGATTGCTCCTTGGAGTCCTTCCTATTGGACTTTGATCAATAACTATTGCCTTATCTAACTGTTCAATGCCTAAAATATCTTCATACTGCCCTTCTTTCATATGACTGACAGAATTCAGCCTATTCATAAGTGCGGGATGCAAAATTTCGTTAATTAAACTACTTTTACCACTTCCACTTACACCAGTAACAGCTGTAATTACACCAAGAGGTATTGAAACATCAATATTCTTCAAGTTGTTTTGTTTGCAACCAAGCAATGTTAATTCCCCAGTCGCTTTCCTGCGAATTTTTGGGATTTCTATTTGTTTTCTTCCAGAAAGATATGCTCCAGTAACACTGTTTTCGTTCTCAGATACTTCTTTCGGAGTCCCAAAAGCAACTACTTGACCGCCCAAGACCCCAGCCTTTGGTCTAATATCAATAATGTAATCAGCCGAAAGCATAGTTTCTTCATCATGCTCAACAACTAAAACCGTATTACCCAAATCTCGCAAATGCTTTAATGTACTAATCAATTTTTTAGTGTCTCTTGGGTGTAAACCTATGCTTGGCTCGTCCAATATGTAGGTTACCCCAACCAATCCGCTTCCAATCTGTGTTGCCAGCCTTATTCTTTGAGCCTCGCCACCACTTAGAGTCCCACTTGCTCGAGTTAAACTTAAATAATCCAAGCCAACATCCATTAAAAATTGTAGTCTTGCCAAAATTTCCTTAATTATCATTGCACTTATTTGCTTTTCTTTGTTAGTTAATTCTAAGCCTTTTACCCACGCAATGATTGCCCCGATTGACATCTCACAAACTTCAAAAATATTTTTCCCATTTATTTTAACACTTAGTGCAGACTGATTTAATCGTTTCCCTTTACATTCTGGACAACTTGACTCTACCATAAGTTTTTCTATTTCGGCTTTTGAGAAGTCGCTTGTTGTCTCTTTATATCTCCTCAACAAATTTGGGATTACCCCCTCAAATTTACCAACATATTCACCTTTATAATTCGCTGTTTGGTACGCCAATTCCAATTTTTCGGTTGTCCCGTACAAGATTATATCCAATATCTCTCTTGGCAGTTCAGCGACTGGAGTGTCTAACGAAAAATTAAACTTTTTCGCAAGTCCTTTATAGTACATTGTCGCCATACCCATATCTCCCCAGCCAAAAGCTTTTATTGCGCCTTGATTAAGTGATAAATTTCGGTTTACTATTAACAAGTTCTCGTCGATTTTTGTTTGAATTCCAAGTCCTGTACAACTTCCGCAAGCACCAAATGGAGCATTGAAGCTAAAAAGTCTTGAATTTAGTTCGCCAAGTGTAAAACCACAATCTGGACAGCTATTTAGTGATGAATAAAGGACTTCGTCATTTTCAAATTTTGCAACAACCAATCCATCTGCTAATTTTAGTGCAGTTTCAACCGCTTCTGTTAGTCTACCGGTAATACCATCTCGTATGATAAGCCGGTCAACAACAACGCTTACCGTATGCTTTTTATTTTTTTCAATGGGAATTTCTTCTCCTAATTCATATTCAATCCCATCGACGATTACCCTAACAAACCCCGCCTTTTTATAACTTTCCAATAGTCTTGTATATTCACCTTTTCTACCTCGAATTGTTGGTGCTAAAATCCACAATTTGGAACCCTGGGAAGCAGTTAAAATTTTGTCAACAATCTGCTCTGCCGTTAAACTTTTTATTTCCTTTTTGCAGTGAGGACAAAAAACGTGTCCAATTGAACCATATAAAAGCCTGAAATAATCATAAATTTCAGTTACTGTACCAACCGTTGAACGAGGATTTTTCGATGTTGTTTTTTGGTCAATTGCGATAGCTGGAGAAAGTCCTTCAATTGTATCAACATCAGGTTTTTGCATCATTCCCAAAAACTGACGAGCATAACTTGACAAACTCTCCATATATCTTCTTTGCCCCTCGGCGAAAATTGTGTCAAAAGCGAGCGATGACTTACCCGAACCAGAAAGTCCAGTAAGCACAACAAATTTATTCCTTGGAATATCTAAATCTACATTTTTTAAATTATTTTCTCTTGCCCCTCTAATTCTGATAAAATCATTTTCCATTTCTTGCTCTATCCGCCTTATTTTAATATTGATTCTAACTCTTTTATTTTATCTCTTAATTCAATGGCATGCTCAAAATTCAAATTCTTTACCGCAACTTCCATTTCTTTATTTAACTTCTTTATGATTTCAGGAACATCTTTTTTGTCCATATGCTTTTCTTTTATTTTCTTTGAAATAAGAAGTGTGTTTGTAATTTCTTTTGTAATAGTTTTAGGTATTATGCCATGCATAGTATTATATTTTTCCTGTATTTCACGCCTTCTAGCCGTCTCTTCTATCGCCCGTCGCATACTGTCGGTAATAGTGTCCGCATACATAATTACTCTGCCTTCGGCGTTTCTTGCAGTACGGCCAATTGTCTGAATTAATGCACCTTCACTTCTGAGGAAGCCTTCTTTGTCAGCATCCATTATCGCAACCAATTTTACTTCTGGAATATCCAACCCTTCCCTTAACAAATTAATTCCTACGATAATATCAGTCTTACCTTCTCTTAACGCATTTATAATCTCAATTCGCTCAAGAGTTGTAATTTCACTGTGCAAATATGCAACCTTATAGTTCCGCTCTTCTAGATAAGATGAAAACTTCTCTGCCATTCTTTTTGTAAGAGTCGTAACCAATATTCTTCCGCCACTTGAGATAGTTTTGTCTAGTTCAACCATTAAATCATCAATTTGCCCCTCGGTTTTTCTAACTTCAATTAAGGGGTCCAATAAACCAGTTGGGCGAATAATCTGCTCAACCGTTTGATCGGTTCGCTCTAATTCATAAGGACCCGGAGTCGCAGAAACACAAATTAATTGTGAAATTTTATTTTCAAACTCATCAAACATTAGTGGTCGGTTATCATAAGCCGACGGCAATCTGAAACCATAATTAACTAAACTATCTTTTCTTGCCCTATCTCCATTAAACATTCCACGAATTTGCGGTATTGTTATATGGCTTTCATCAATCATAAGCAAATAATCATCAGGTAAATAATCAAAAAGTGTATATGGCGCTTCTCCCGGTTTTCTTCCGTCAAAATATCTTGAATAATTTTCAATTCCGCTTGTGTAGCCCATTTCGCGTATCATTTCAATATCGTAACTTACACGTTCCTTTATTCGTTGCGCTTCAATAAACTTTCCCGCATCTTCAAACTTTTTTACTTGTTCTTCCATATCGGTTTGAATTTGTTTTAACGCATCTTCTTTTGTCTCGTTATTAATTGCATAGTGTGTTGCAGGAAAAATTGCGATGTGTTCAAGTTCAGATAATTTTCTCCCAGTAACTAATTCAATTTCGTAAATACCATCAATTTCGTCTCCGAAAAATTCAATTCTCACCGTTTTTTCAGAACTGTTTGCTGGGAAAATTTCAACCACATCACCTCGAGGCCTAAAACAACCCCTCGAAAAATCTATATCATTTCTTTTGTATTGAATATCAATTAATCTTCTGATTAAAACTTCCCTGTCAAGAGCCATTCCTTTTCTTAACGAAATGGCTTGACTTGCATACTCTTTTGGTTCTCCTAGACCATAAATACAAGAAACTGAAGCAACTATTATAACATCACGCCTTTCAAACAAACTGCAGGTCGCACTATGACGCATTTTATCGATTTCGTCATTGATTGAAAGCTCCTTCTCAATATACGTATCTGAGCTTGCAATATAGGCTTCTGGTTGATAATAATCGTAATATGAAACAAAATAATTCACCGAGTTTTCTGGAAACAACTCACGGAATTCATTGCAAAGTTGTGCAGCAAGCGTTTTATTGTGTGCGATGATTAATGTTGGGCGTTGCACTTTGTTAATTATATTTGCCATTGTAAAAGTTTTTCCGCTTCCAGTAACACCAAGCAAAACTTGTGTCCTTAGTCCATCTTCAACACCCTTTACAAGCTTTTCAATAGCTTCAGGCTGGTCGCCTGTTGGCTTATACTTAGATTGCAATTTAAACATTTTCAGACAACCCT
>JAGBBI010000121.1 GCA_017938565.1 Clostridia bacterium | reverse complement strand
ATCCACCCACTCTTCTACAAAAATTATACGTTTATATGTTTAATAAACGTACAAGTTTTTCAAATTATCTTAAAACTATTGACAAATCACTTTTTGTGTGTTATTTTCTAAGTTAGTTAAATTTGAAAAATTTTAAGAGGAGGAAAACGTATGATAAATGCGGTTAGTTTTAGATTTAACAACTTAATAATATGTCATACGGATGGCTCTTTTTAGTATATAATCATTATCAGTATATGCTTTTTGCCTTCGTGTGAGTTTTTCGTGCGAAGGCTTTTTATTTTTTGCCACTCTTTACGAGCTTAATTTATTAATTCTTCGCTAGAAAAAATTAAAAACAAAAGAATTTTTTAGGAGGATTTATGAATAAAGAAAAAATCGGCATTAAAAATTATCTTATGCCTTACTGGCTTGTTATTGTAATTTATGTTTTTGCGATGATTTTAGCTGGCGCCGTATCAATTTTTATGACTATTATACTTGCTGACGCCATTGAATTTATTACGCTTGGAAATTTCAACGAAGCTGTGAAATTAATGTTTTTTAGTGTTGGACTTGCAATCGTTCGCCGAAGCGGTTGGCTTCTTGCTTCTTATCTATATAACATTTACAGTGTAAAGATTATGGCAAATCTTAACGCAGACCTTGCAAGACAAGCATTTAAACTCAATTCAAGAACTTACACATCTCACGACACAGGAACTTTCGTTCAAAGAATTGTAACCGACCCAGAAAGAGTCGTCGACAGCTTAGCATCAATCGTTGATATGCTGACCGAAATTATTACAGCGTTTGCGATGATTGTTTACATCTCGACATTAAATGTTTATGTTTCAATCGTAATTTTGTCATTGATTTTTGTTTCTTTAATTATAGAGTTTATAAGAGTTAAAGTCCGAAGAAAAACCAAAAAAGCAGTTCGCACAGCGAATGATAAAATAACATCACTTACAACCGAAATCGTAAGAAGCGAAAGAGATATTAAGTCGCTTGCTTTGGAAGATGAACTTTCAGTTGTTTCTGATGAAAGTTATGGTAAATTTAAAAAAGCCCTACTAAAACACAATAATATTGATACAGCCTTTTGGTCTGCAAGAAACTTTTTGATTGAAATCGTAAACCTTTTAACCCTAGTTCTTGCAATTGCAATTATGGACAAAGGACTAATCACTCTTGCAACATTTATGGTAATTTATTCAAACAGAAATAGCATCTATGACATAGTTTGGAGCATTGGGAATATCTCAAACAGATTTGTTGATATTAAAGTTTCAACTGACCGAATGTTCTCACTTTTTGATGAAGACGAATTCGTTACCGACAAATTTGGAGACGTTTCTCTTGAAACCATCGCTGGCGATATAGAGTTTAAAAATGTCTCATTTACATATTATGAATATGAGTATGAAGAAAACAAAAAAGATAAAAAACTAAAAGGTAAAAAGAAAAAGCAAAGAACCAAAAAGTTGGTTTCAGAAAACAAAATATTTGACAACCTGAATTTTCAAATTCCAAGAAACACAACAGTTGCTTTTGTAGGCAAATCCGGTTCTGGGAAATCTACGATACTAAACTTAATTGCAAAAATGAACGAAGTTGAATCGGGTGAAGTTTTAATTGATGGTATAAACGTCAACAAACTTGATAAGGAAACCCTAAGGAACACTTTTTCACTTGTTAACCAATTCCCATACATCTTTGATATGACAATCAAGGAGAATTTAAAACTTGCAAAGCCTGAAGCAACCGATGACGAAATTATTGAAGCTATAAGACTTGCATCGTTAGACGAATTTGTAAACGGACTACCACACGGGATTGATACAAAAGTAGGTGAAAGCGGAATTAAACTTTCGGGCGGGCAAAAACAAAGGCTTGCAATTGCAAGAGCAATGCTTCGTCGCTCATCAATTATTTTGTTTGACGAATCAACCAGTTCACTTGACAACTTTGCACAAGAAGAAGTAAAAAAGAGCATCGACGGACTTAAGGGTACAAGCACAATCGTAATTGTTGCCCATCGTCTTTCAACCATTAAAGACTCTGATATTATTTTCTTCCTTGACGAAGGCAAAATTATCGACCAAGGTAACTTTGACCATCTGTACAAAAACAATGAAAAGTTCCAAAGAATGTTCTTGGCTGAAAATATCGAAAAATTTAATTCGTAAAATAAAAGTAGTAACACATATTTTAGTGTTACTACTTTTTATTATTCCCCTCTTCCTTCTGGGTTAAATCTTGCGACTTTTTCAAAAATTGGAGGAGTTACCTTTACTTGCCCAGGAATTTATATAAAAAATACACTAACATCTCAACAACAGCAAACTATAAGAGAAATTGCACTAGGCTATTTACAAAATAATCCTAACAACCTTTCAAGATTTGATTTAATAAGTGAAATTTATAAACAAGCGGGACTAAGCGACCCATTCGAGTCAACAAGCGAAGACGAAATTAGAGCTTCATTATTTAAACAAACAACTTCTGGCCTTGCCTATGGTAAAAATTTATGGGAACTTAATGCAGGAAGCGAATTTAACGATATGCTTGTCCACACTCTTTATGGCGGAAGAAATTTCTTTACACCTCAAGAATATACTTCAACAAGTAAAACAAACAGCGACCGTTCAAGACTTCCTCGTGTACAATCATTAATTGTTGGCGACATTCTTATAACAAAATTTTCTTCTTCTGATAATTGCTACATATACATTGGAGAAAATATGCTCTTGAATATTTGTACAGCCGAAATCGTAGAAGATTCATTCGATGCCGAATCTCGTCTAACACGAATGATTTCAGCAAGACATTACTTCTGCGTTTTAAGACCTTCCCAAATGATAACACAAGAATAAATACACAAATTTAAAAAGAGATTCAAAATTGAATCTCTTTTTTTATAACTAAATATTTTGTGCTACTTCCCATGCTCGCCAAACGACCGTACGCAAATTGCCAACTTTTTGTGCATCACCAACAATATGTACATTTCGGCTTTCTTTTGCAATTGGTGCTGGTATATACCCTATTGAAACAATTACATCATCAGCTGGAATTTCAATCCAATCTTTCTTTGTTTTTACTTTAACTGAATTTGGAGTGATTTCCGACACTGCACTTTCCAAAAATACTGGAACTTTATGGAGTTTAAAGAAATCTCTTAGATATGATGAATTTGCAAGACACAACCCGTCAACAGCCATCAAATCTTGTTTAGCCTCGACAATTACCGGTTTTTTGCCCTTATTAAACAAATCCAGTGCAATTTCACAACCCGTTTGTCCACCGCCGATAATTACAACATTTTCGCCCACTTCTCTGCCATTTAAATATTCAACAGCTTCAATACATCGTTCTGCACCTGTAAGATTTAATTTTCTTGCAACTGCACCAGTTGCGACAACTATTTCATCAGCATCTAACTTTGAAACATCATTGATTTCAGTATTAAACACAACTGGAATATTAAGTTTTTGAATTTGTCTTCTGTACCATTCAATAAGTTTTTTGTCTTGTTCTTTAAAACTTGGTGCAGATGCCGGAATAAACACCCCGCCAAGCCTATCAGATTTCTCATAAATTGTAACATTATGACCACGAAGGGTTGCAATTCTTGCGACCTCCATACCACCGACTCCGCCACCAATCACAGCAACCTTTTTAGTTTTCTTTGCCGGCTTCATATCATATTTTCCGCCGTCCATAGTCATTGGATTTAACGCACACCTTGACATATGCATAGAGTCTTCCATAGCACATGAGTTTGCTACACCCTTGTAGTGGCTCATTGCGAGACAAGCATTATGGCAATGAATACAAGGCTGAATATCTTCCATTCTTCCCTCAAGCAACTTAGTAACCCACTCTCCATCAACCAAAAATTGCCTTGCAACACCCATAGCATCAATTTCATCATTTTCAATAGCTTTTGATGCTGTTTCTGGGTCCATCTTACCAGCACAAACGACAGGTGCGTTAGTAAACTTTTTAATATGTGCAACATCAGATAAATTACAGTTCTTAGGCATATATACAGGAGGATGAGCCCAATACCAAGCGTCATAAGTTCCATTGTCTGCATCAAACATATCATAACCCGCTTGTTCTAAGTACTTAACAGCTTTTTCACTCTCCGCCATATCTCGACCTACTTCAGTATACTTCTCACCAGGCAACGCCCCTTCACAGAACCCCTTAGTTTTGCTTTCTACCGAATATCTAAGCGAAACCGGATAGTCTTCCCCACATAATTCTTTAATAGCACGAACAATTTGTACTGGGAATCGGAATCGATTTTCAAAATTTCCTCCATACTCATCAGTTCTGTTATTTGTATATTTTGTTGTAAACTGGTCAATTAGGTACCCTTCGTGAACAGCATGAATCTCCACACCGTCTACTCCCGCTTCTTTACATAGTTTGGCTGTTTTTGCAAAAGCGTCAACCATCTCTAAGATTTCTTCAACTTCCAGTGCCCTGCAAGTGATTTCCGGAGCCCAACGCAAAGGTAATTCGCTTGGAGATGCACAAATATATGGAACATTTACAATTGGTTTTGCAAGCGTTCCAACAAACTTATTTTTCATCATAGTAATCATTGCATTTGGAATTGAAAACGACCTTCCAAATCCAGCCGTAAGTTGCACAAACAGTTTTGCTCCGGTTTTATGTAACTCGTCCATATATTCTTTTAATTTTTCAAAAGGCTTTTTACTTTTGTAAAGCCATTGTCCACCTATCAAATTTCTTAGAGGTGTAATTCCCGTAATCAAAAGACCAACATTATTTTTTGCAAGATTCATAAAAAAATCAGCAGCGTCCTCATCAAAATGATGTGGTTCCATCCAACCAAAAAGTGAAGTACCACCCATAGGGCAAAGTACAATCCTGTTTTTAATTTCAAGATTACCCACTTTCCATGGCGTAAAAAGTGGCTCAAATTTTTTATCCATACACACATTCTCCCGTTTATTTAGTAATTTTAATTTAACAAAACAAACTATTAAATGTCAAATTTTTTTTCATTAATAAATATAATTTAAAAAGAAAAGTGCTGAAGTCTTTAACTTCAACACTTTTATTATTTAAACTTATCTTAAAATTCCTACTTGTCCGTTTACAAAAACCAAAATGTTTTTACAGTTTTGAGAAATCTGATAGGTCTCAATATTCCACTCAGAAACGTTTGCGAACGATGTCAAAGGAGTTGTAAAATCATTCAATGCATAAAGTGAATAATTAAAAAGGCCTACTTGCTCCGAATTAGATTTAACAACAGCGATATGTTCATTTATAGCACTAAGTTCCACAATCGCTTTTTCACCTAACGCATTTGATATAAGTGTATCGTCGTTTGATTTGACCTTCTTTTCT
>JAGBBI010000120.1 GCA_017938565.1 Clostridia bacterium | reverse complement strand
TCCTTATAGGTAAGTCCATTCTCATCACGCCATATACCATCATCGCCCTTCCAAACTCTTATGTCGTCAGATTCGGAACCCGTACTACCGCTAACAAAATACATAACATTTCCTTCGCCATCAACCTGTGCGGTTAATGATGCAACGGTACTTATTTTACCACTTTCGGCAGACCAATGGTCTCTTAAATCAATGGCAGTTTCCATAGCAGCATCTGTTTTCGTCATATACTGCTCCATAGTGACTTCACTTGCGTCCATCCTATGGCCCATACTAGTTAAAGCACTGTCAATTGATGACAAACGCGTAATATTATCACTAATAACACCACTTAAAGCATTCATATTCTGGGTAACATTAGTAATGCCGCTTCTTGTTTCTGTCATTATAACGTCTTTTATGTTTGCATCTTTTGCATCCATTTGACGTTGCAAAAAGGCGGTATATCCATTTTCTCCGTCGTCACTTATGTGGCTTATTGTATCGTCTATTACGCCACCACTAGCACTCATAAATCTCACAACTTCTGTAGCAGCAGATGCGTACGTATCATACCAAGAGGCCATATCTTTAATTGAACCTTCTGAAGCATTCATACTACTCTCCACATTTCCAACAGTTCCGCTAATAACGTTTAAGGAAGTTGCAAAACGAGCAAATAAACCATCTTTTACATCCTCTGCTTCCCCAATAGAGCCCATTCTGGTTGTTGCAACGTCATAATCGGTTTTTAAACTTTGTACACACCCAGAATATTCTTCTAACCAAGAGCCGTATTCTTCCACAGATGATAACGCTTCCTTTATCGCTTCTCCATCAATTTTTCCATCATTCATTTCAAATAAGGCGGCCGCTTTATCGAGAGCATCGGCAGCACTTTCTAATCTTTCTTCTAAATCTTGGCGTACATTATCAAGTTGTTCTTTTGTTTCGCTTATTGTTTGCTTTGCTTCTGATATTGTTTGAGTTACCTCGCTTTCGATGAAATTTCTCACTTCTTCGTTTTGTCGTTCAATGTCTTCTCTTACAGCAGCGAGTTTTTCGTCAATTGCCTTGTTAAATTCATCATAAACTTTGCTTCCAATGTCACCATTTGAAAAGTCCCCATTACCTCCACCAATGTTACCATCTCCATCTTTTCCCGCAAGCAAAACAATGTTTGTGGGACCATTATCACCAAAGTTAAAATACTCATCTTTCCAAGAAAGTTCCACACCGTACTTACCCTTCACTTCGGCAGCCATTTTCTTAAATTCTGCTTCATAAGTACTTTTATCCCACCCACTAATAGTATTTAATATAGTAGGCCAAATAGGACTATCTTCTGGTATTCTGTTAGATATTCTTGAAGAAGAATTTGGTAAATATATGTATGCGTACGTACCAGTGTTTATTTTCCAACTTAATATTCTATTCATTTTACTATTTTTTAGTTAAAGTAGTGGGATGCTCCCTCCAAATTATTACATTTTCATTGTTCTTATCTAATACGGCGTGTGCTGTTCTAATGAAACTATAAGTACCACTTGTGGTTTGAGTTTCAATGCCCTTAGTCTCAGGTTTCACACCATCAAATCTATATTCTAAAATAGCGGTAGATGGTATCATTTGTTCTAAATATTTAAAAACAACCGTCTGTAAATATTTAATCATAGTCTCATCACCACCAACACCAAAATTAATAACAAGTTTTTTAATATTTATAAGGCCATTTGCTTGCGATTCATCTAAAATACCATCTGGGTTTTCCTCTATTTCTTCAGGCTTAAACCCACTTAAGCCATTAGGGTATGACCATTCAATATCGTCAGTAGTACCTGTTGGTACAAGGCCGCTTTCGGTATTAGTTGTGTCTATATAGTAGTTGCATTTCTTATTATCTTCTACTTCGGCTTCTAACTTAAAACCATAATCACCCTTAGATAACTTTTCATAAATCTGTTTACCCGTTTTGTTTAAACCACCTATGGTTTCGTCGCTCTGTTCCAAATAATCAAATTTTCCATCTTTAAACATTCCATTGAACAGATTTTGATACTGATATATATATTCCTCACCATCATCATATTGTCCGTAACCAACGTGTGGGTTATTGCCTTTGTAATCGGCGATTAAAGATTCTAAATATACTACTTTAGGACCATCTTCATTTAGGCCTTCTATTTCATTTTCATATATGTTACGCCATCCATAACAATTATATAAATCATTATTAACAAAACCACAATAGCCCGCCAATATCTTATTTTTTAAAATGAAATAATGAGAAAAATCTACTTTTCCATTATCAGATGGTGACGCAATATAATCTTTCTCCATTGTGGAAATATCAGTTACATAACAAATTGTATTCTCCACCAATGTTGTATAGTCAAAAGAAAGCATATCTTCAATTGTAGTCGCATATTTCATATACGGCTGTGTTTCACCATAAATGTCTACAAGGTTGCTCGTTAACGGTTTGCCATTAGCCAATATTTTTTTTGCTCTTTTACCCCATCCACCATTTCCTTGGAAATAAAATGGATAGTCATATGCTTGTTTTTTATCATACCACGGAACTAAGTAATAAGAACTTTCTGTAGATTCCCCAGAAGTTGCGGGCCTTACCACAGCAACAGGATAACCTTTCATAAAGTTTGTTTCTTCGTCAACATTTACATAATCACCACCCATTGTTCTTATTGTATAAGCCTCAGTGTAAGGTAGCGCAGAAGATATAATTGCAACATACTCTTTTATGCAAAACTCTCCCTTTGTCGTTGTTTCCGCTGATGTAACAACATAACCAAATAAGCCCAAAAGAGTTTCTATTCCCCTTCTGGTTCCTTTCATAGATTGAATATAATCAGAACTTAATGCTAAGCGCCTTAAAAATGATGAATTAACAAACGCCGAAGTTTTACCGCTTGTGTAACCAGATAGACTGTCCGTAAATTCCCCAACAAATGGAGTGGTATTTTGTGCTTCCCATCCATCATTCTCCACGGTGTCACTTAAAAAATAATCGGGCATATTGTTCTTTTCGTCATATGAAACAGAATTTGACATTTTGATATTATCGGCATAACGCTTAATATCGTCAAATTGCCTTCCATAAATTCTAATCATCGCACCAATACCTTCTGAATCTATATCAGACATATCAACATCCATACCATCTTTTTCGGAGGTAAAAGTCCAATTTAAATTCTTTATTGATTCGTGCGTCATCATACGCCATATATTGTCCGAATCGTGCTCGTCGTGAAATGTTGCTAAATTAACTAATGAAGCAAGATAGCCTTGAAAATTTCCCGTTGAAATGTCGGGAGTAAAACCGTCAATTGTTGGCCATACATAAGATTTATTCTTATAATAATACCCAGTTTCATCAGAATAAGGCGTCTCAAAAGTTGCTTTATAAACAGGTGTCGTGTCCCTACTTAATAACACTCGTTCAAAATCATCTAAACTATCCCAAAAAGCATCAATGATTTCCTGTTTTGGCTTTAAGTCAATCTCCGAACCATTATCCAACAAATATTTTTTACCCTCAGCATCCATATAAACCGGAAACGTCGCACCCGCAAAAGTGACATACCCAATAATTGAATTAGGGCAATCTGATGCTGCTTCAAATACAGGGGGAGCAGTTAGTGCGTTTCCTGCTTTATCGACATAGTTCATATAAGATGCCGCAAGTACTCTCATTGGGTTTTTAACATCGGCCGATGCAATTGTATCACCGCCAGTCCAACAATCAATTTCAAATTCGTTTGACAGTAATGTGTATTCTGTATTACCCACCTTAACTTTAGGGGCAATGTTTTTATCAGGATAATTCGTTATGCCGCCAGGGAATCTTTGGATAATATCATTTACCGTCGCCTTAATTAACTCAACAGCGGAGCCATAATATGCAAAATCCTTCAACGATGTATAATTGGGCTTTAAAACAATTTTACTCTCTTCGGTCTCAGTTGTTGCACTTAAATCTCCAAGGGTCCAAAAATCATCTTCTTTACCATCGGGTTTTACATACTCACCCCTAACGTGTCTCTTTTTTTCGTTCTTTTCCGTTCTAATACGATACTTGAAGTTGGATTCAGAAAATAAGGCCATTTCATCATCATAAATTCCATCATTGGGAATTATGGTGATGTGGTCGTTCTCATATATCGTAGCATCATTAGTTAAGGCGTGTTGCTTTCTTATCGTATATATGGACTTACTTTTTATTAGTCTATCTTTTTTAGCCATTAGTCAATTATGTTATCGTAATCTTGATTTGTGTCTATGTTTTCTCTTCTTTTCCTTACATTGTATATTGGCTTACCAAGTTTATCTTTAAGGACATAATAATCAGACTGATGATAAATTTCGTGGTTATCATTATAAGTTGTAATTATTGCGTTATCCCTATCGTTTGTTTGGTCTCCTTCAAGCATATAAGACAATGTATCCATATCGTGAGTAACCATCTCAATAGAATAAAGTTGTGGAGTAAACAACGTGTTTATTACTTTTACCTCAACACCAGG
>JAGBBI010000119.1 GCA_017938565.1 Clostridia bacterium | reverse complement strand
AGTTAGCCATACCGCCCTTGATGGAGTGCATCTCACAAGGAGCGTAGCCGATGATGAGAGAGGGTCCGGGATATGCCTCAGCCTCAGCCAATCCAGCAAAAGTTGGCGGAATTCCTTTTGATTTATTTATTATGCCTAATACGCAAATAAAAGTTGTTATTATAATAAATGATACACTTATTGCGTTTAACATTATTGATAAAGCCTTTGCCCAGAAGGATTTTTTCTGATTTAGTTTTAATTCGTTTAAACTACGACTAGACTTATTAAATGACTTTTTTAATTTTTTTGAAGTCCTCTTAAGAAGCCTATCTACGCTTTTATCTTCATTTACTAAAACATTAACAATTTTATCTTCCATTTATTACCCTTGATAAAATTTGATACTATTTTACTTTATCTTTATTTTCCTTTCTATCTTTTTTTATTTTTTCAACCAAATGATAAATTCCTATTCCTATGCCAAACACCGCACTTACAGATAATGTAACTATCCCAAGAATTGCAAGTGCAGGCAAGCCTTTGGGGGTGTTTTTAGGAGACCTTGAAGTTGGTGTTGTAATAGAACCTACATAGCCAGAATCCGTAGATTCTGATACTATAATATACCTAGAATATGTTAGACCCGAATAATTTGCAGTTTCCTCAACTTTAAATCGTACAAAATACTCACCTACTTGCTGTGGTTTTGTTGTTGTATAATCGCTTTCTAACGAACTGTCTTTAGGGCGATATTCAACAATAACATCCTGACCAAATTTAGGTCTACCATTTTGCACGACTGGCTCTTCTCCGACATTCCAATTTTTAATAAATGGTGCAATCACCCACTCATTTGTTGCTTGTATTATATTGAACTTTAACACAATCTCGTCTGAGTCTTCGTTCTCCCACTTCCAGTTCGCTGGATTCTTAAGCCTTAAAACAACATCATATTCGCCAGCATTTATGCCTCCCAAATTCTCAACAACCTCAAATAAATTGTTTTCTGTATCTATATTTGCAATTTGTTCCCTGTCATTATAAACCTTCTCTTTGATTACTGGGCATTCCGCTGTAGCCTTTTGAATTACAAAACCAACTTCTGCCGTGGCATCGTTAAATGTTACAAACGCTTTGTAATTACCGGCACTTGAAGGTGCAGTTAGCGAATTGTAACTGTGTCCGCTGTTCAAACTGCCATTATAAACAATTTGTAAACCAGAGATGTTCTCTCTTGTCGATATAGTTGCAGTTTTGCTTGTTCCATCATATATTAAATTTTGAGGTGTTTTTAATTCAATTTCAAAAGATTTCTCACAATTTTTACATTCTGCTAATATTTTATTCAAGTTCGCATTTGCATTATATTCATGGTCTTTGTGTTGATAAGTGTTGCTATAATTCAAAAAAGTAACCCCATCACAATTCACATTCCTATATACAATAACATCACTAATTACAGGATGCAAATCTTTCGCCTGATCGTTGTCGATATTTTGTCCCCAAACACAACGAGAGGTACTTGTTTTATTATTTAACAAATATGCCACCTCTCCACTTCTGAGTGTTTCAGCAGTTTGCTCAAATAATTTATCTGCTAAATCTACAGTTGTTACGCCACTGTTTTGATTGCCAATACCCTTTTGGTAAATAATCCCATCATATGCGGTTTCTTCCAAGTAATGACAATTTGCAACCTTTGAACCAGTATCATAACTGCCAACGATACTGCCCACATAGTTGTTTCCCTTTACCTGACCAATGTTTAAAGAATTCTCAATACCGCCATTCTCAGTTCTTAAAGCGCCAGAAATTCCACCAACCTCTATGCTTGCAACTAAATCACTTGTATTATAGCAATTCGTTATTTTACCTTCATTTACGCCAGCAATCCCTCCAAGTTTTGAGTTCGCATAAATTACATTTAAGTCCGAAAAAGATTTATTAATGATGTTTGTTTGACTATTAAATCCTACAATCCCTCCAACATATTCATGTCCGCAAAAGTATGAATTTATAACTGACACGTTTTGTATTTTTTGTCTTGGATTTAACTCTCCAATTAAACCAAACAACCCCACATAGTCAACCGTCTCATCATTGAAATAAAGTCCACTTATCGTATGTCCTTGACCATCAAAATTTCCATTATACGAAACCATTAAGTTATTGCTATTGTTTAAAGGATTGCTAACAGTACCACCAATTGGAATCCAATGCAAAAAATCATCTACTAAATCAGAGTTTAACACTAATTTCTCATCAATATCTTTTACTAAGACATTTTTGTTTACCTCAATGTCTGCAGTTAATACTGCATTTGTTGCACCATATGAAGAGTTCTCATTCATTACCTTATCTGCGAACCAATAAAGCTGTCCAGCATTAGAAATTTCATAAACCGCATCATAGCCAACCCTCCCATCTAAGTCGTATTTCCCAGTGGTTAAACGTGCCGGCTGATATCCTTTACATTGATTACAAAACCCATTTATATAACCACCAAAACAACCTGTCGTTGATGTACAAAGACTTTCATCGACAGCATATACATTTGAAATAGCGTGATGGTTAATGGTTAACCCAAAAAATATAAAAGAAAATATACAAATACAAGCAAAGATTTGAATAGACTTCTTTAATTGACTGCTCATAAAATTCTCCCTAATATGTCTATTATTTTACAAAATTTGCACAATTAAGTCAAATAAAAAGACTTTAATAGGCATACTAAATGAATTTATATTATTAAGATGTGGTATTTTTCAACAATTATTATAAAAACGCATTAGGTAATTACTACCTAATGCGTCTTTCTTTTTAACCAATTTTTTCGATTAGTTTTAAATCAATTCTTTCTTTTTCATCAATCTTTATAACTTGAACCTTTACACGGTCTCCAAGTTTTACAACATCTTCAACTTTTTCAACTCTTTTTTCTGCAAGTTTAGAAATATGAATCATTCCATCAACACCATGTCTTATTTGAACAAATGCGCCAAATTGCATAATGTTAACAACAGTACCCTCATACGTCTCTCCGACAGTTGGGACAAAGCAAATATCTAAAATCATTTCTTTTGCACGTCGAGCAGAGTCTTCATCGTTAGTTAAAATCATAACCTTACCTTCATCAGTAATGTCAATTTTAACACCAGTTTCATCAATTATTTTGTTAATTGTCTTTCCACCACTTCCAATAACTTCTCTGATTTTTTCAGGGTCTATGTTAAATGCTGTAATCTTTGGTGCATATTTACTTAAATTTTCTCTTGGCTTATCAATTGTTGCAAGCATTTTTTGCATAATCTCAAGTCTTCCTATTCTTGCCTGTTCAAGAGCTTTTGTCAAAATTGCTTTATCAATACCCTTAATTTTAATGTCCATTTGAATGGCTGTAATTCCCTTTTCGGTTCCAGTAACCTTAAAGTCCATATCTCCATAAAAATCTTCAATACCTTGAATGTCGGTTAAAACTGCAACTTGGTCATCTTGTTTAATAAGTCCCATAGCAACACCAGCAACTGGGGCCTTAATTGGAACGCCGGCATCCATTAATGAAAGCGTTGAGGCACAAGTACTTGCCATTGATGAACTTCCGTTAGAAGAAAGAACTTCACTTACAAGTCGAATTGTATATGGGAAATCTTCTTCACTTGGAATAACTGGTTCCAAAGCACGTTCTGCAAGTGCACCATGACCAATTTCACGTCTTCCAGGAGCCTTAAGAGGACGAGCTTCTCCCGTAGAATATGGTGGCATATTATATTGATGCATATACCTTTTTTCTTCTTCTGGATCCAATCCCTCTAGCTTTTGAACATCTCCAATTGAACCTAATGTCAAAGCATTCATTACTTGTGTTTGACCTCTTGTAAATACACTACTTCCGTGCACTCTTGGAAGCATTCCAACTTCACACCAAATAGGTCTAATGTCTGTTAGTTTTCTTCCGTCAGGACGTATTCCTTTATTGAAAATCATATCACGAACAATTTCTTTTTTCATCTTATAAAGAGTGTCGTTGATTTCTCTTGCACTTTCTGGGAAAATTTCAGCAAAATGCTCGTGGACATCTGCTTCAACCTCATCAACAGCATTATGTCTTTCTTCTTTATCAGTTGTTGGAGCAAGAGCTTCTTTTAATTTATCTGTTGCATACTCACGAATTGCATTTTCAATTTCTTCTGGAACTTTGTAATACTCAATAACTGCCTTTTCCTTTCCAACTTGCTTTTGAATTTCTTCAATAAATTCAATTTCTTTTTTGATGTATTCGTGTGCGAACATAATGGCATCAAGCATTGTAGCTTCGCTGATTTCATTTGCACCTGCTTCAACCATCATAATTGCATCTTTTGTTCCGCTTACTGTTAAAGGTAAATCACTGTTCTCAAGAACCGAAGCAGATGGGTTTAAAATAAATTTCCCATCTATCATTCCAACAACAACCGAGCCTGTTGGTCCACCAAAAGGAATGTCGGATGTGGTAAGAGCAATACTTGAACCAATCATCGCAAGAACTTCAGTTGGGAATTCATTATCTACTGATAATGGTGTCGCAACAACCGTTACATCGTTATAAAAGCCCTTTGGGAAAAGTGGACGAATTGGACGGTCAATGAGTCTTGAAATTAAAATCGCCTTGTCGCTTCCTCTTCCTTCTCTTTTCTTAAATCCTCCAGGAATCTTTCCAACAGAGTACATTTTCTCTTCAAAATCTACTCCTAATGGGAAAAAATCCATTCCGGCTCTTGGAGCCTTACTCATGGTGGTGTTTACCATAACTGAACTTTCACCACAAGACACGATACAAGAACCATTTGCAAATTCGGCATATTTACCCATTGTTACAACGATTTCTTTACCGTCTAAATTCATACTAAAACGATTACCTTCCATTTTTCTCCTCCTTAATTTTTAGAATTTTTGTTAATCTATATTCGTTTTTGCAAACCAATAAAATACCTTAAAAAAAGGGCAAACGGAAAAAACCGTTCACCCCTTTATTAAGTTTTTACTTTCTAATTCCTAGTTTTTCAATTAAAGCACGATATCCGTCAAGGTTGGTTGATTTATAGTAATCAAGCAATCCTCTTCTTTTACCAACAAGTTGAAGCAATCCTCTTCTTGAATGGTTATCGTTTGGATGATCTTTTAAGTGTGCTGTTAGGTGATTAATTCTTTCGGTCAAAATTGCAATTTGAACCTCAGGAGAACCAGTATCGCCTTCTTTTCTTTGATAACTAGCAATAATTTGATTTTTCTTTTCTTTTTCCATTTTTTACTCCTAAAATATAAATTCACTAAAATCTAAGTATTCGTCGGAGTACTCGAGAAACCTAGATTAAAGTACAACAGTAATATTACCACAACTTTGTATAATTGTAAAGACTTTTTTATAAATTTTATTATTTTCTGAATACCGACTGAACTCCATCAATTTGCGAAAGTTTATTAATTATATCTGTTACTTGTTTCTTATCTGGAATTACGACGGTTAATGTAATTGTTGCTTGCGAATTAGTCGCTTTTGCATTTACGGCAGTTAAAGAAACATTTTTTATTGACGAAAGTTCAGTTGTGATTTTGTTTAATAAATTTGGAGCATCTAATGCCTTTATGTAAATTATTGTGTTGTAAAGTTTATCTTCATAATCTGCCCACATCACCTTAACCAACCTATCACCAGAAGATTGTTGGCTTCTTATATTGTAGCAATCTGCTCGATGAACAACAATTCCCTTCCCGACCGATACAAATCCCACTATGTCATCGCTTGGTAATGGATTACAACATCCAGCAAGCCGGATAGGAAGCCCATCAATGCCTTTAACTTTTACTCCACATTGAGCACTATGCTTTATTTTACTTAAACCGTTAACTTCTTTAAACTTCTTTCGTTCTTCGGCTTTAAGTTCACTTATAAACTGGTTGACAATATGTGTGCTTGTAACCCCACCATACCCAACCGCAGCATACGTATCTTCCAAACTTAAAAAATTATGCATTTGCAAAATCTTCTGATTGACATTTTCACTTTGAAGTAATGAATTAAAAGAAATACCTGTTCTTTTAGCTTCAATGTCCAACATTTCTTTGCCAATTTTTACATTATCTTCCTTTGTTTGCTTTTTAAAATAACTTCTTATCTTTGTTCTTGCAGATGGAGTTTGTGCAATCTTTAACCAATCTCTACTTGGGCCTTTTGATGTTGACGATGTAACAATCTCCACGACATCTCCAGTTGATAATTTTGATGTCAATGGAACCATTTTCCCATTTACTTTTGCCCCAACGCACTGGTTCCCAATGTCTGTATGCAGTGCATACGCAAAATCAATTGGCGTTGACTTTTCTGTTAGCTCAATTACTTTGTTCTTAGGCGTAAAAACAAAGATATCATTCGCATAGAGATCAGATTTTGCGATAGACAAAAATGTTGATGTATCTAATGTCTCAGCATTTTCTTCAATCATTTGTCTTAAAAAGGTTAATTTTTTATCAAGGTCGCTTGCTTTTGTTGTCTTGTTTTTATACATCCAATGTGCGGCAATTCCATACTCACAAACCTTATGCATTTCATGAGTTCGTATTTGAACTTCAAATGGCATACCTGAAGGGGTTAATAATGTTGTATGTAACGATTGATATCCATTCGCTTTTGGCACTGCTATATAGTCTTTAATACGACCCGGAACTGGTTTCCAACGATTATGAACCTCACCTAAAACAACGTAGCAATCTTTTATATCGTCAACTAGGACCCT
>JAGBBI010000118.1 GCA_017938565.1 Clostridia bacterium | reverse complement strand
TGCTTTCATTGCTTTAACAAGAATCGCTTTTTGTTCTGGTGTAACTCTGCCAAAAACTGTATATTTATTTGCTGCTTGTATTACTTGATTGTTACTTAATCCTTCAAGATTAATAAATGACTCGGTGTCAGTTACGCCAACTCGTTTTGCAATTTCTGCAACAGTTAGAGGGTTATCACCTGATATTATCTTTATCTTTACATCATTTTCTTTAAACCATTTAATAGTTTCAATTGCGTCTTCGCGAATTCGGTCTTCAAGAACAATTACTGCAACCGGGTTTCGGTTGGTATTTGGGAGATTGTCGTGAGATATTTGTCCCGAACAATTTGCAAGAACAAGTACACGATAGCCATCTTTTGCATATTGCTCAATCATATCTTTGACTTTGCCCTCTTTCATATTTGGAAGAACAAACTCCGGAGCTCCCAAGATATAGGTACCAAGTCCGTCGAATGTTACTGCACTTAATTTTCTTGTTGATGAGAATGGTAAAACTGCTTGAGGCTTTAACTCTTTATTGTAACCGAAATAGTTAACTAAGCATTGACTTGTTTGGTTGTTGTCATTTTGAGCAGAGAGAAAGCTTCCCATAATTCGTTTAAGCGTCATACCGCTTTTGTTTTGAACTTCAATAAAGTTATAAACTTTCATAGAGCCGTCGGTAATCGTTCCAGTTTTATCTAAGCAAAGAACGTTTACACGGGCAAGCATTTCAACACAATAAAGGTCTTGAACAAGTGCTTTCCTTTGTGCTAAGCGTATAACTGAGACGGTCAGGGCTATACTGCAAAGTAAAAACATTCCAGATGGAATCATTCCAATTACTGCACCTGCGCTTTTTGCGACGGTGTCGCTGAAGTTCCCACCAGTATTCATATAGTTGTTGATATACATTCCAATTGCAAGTGGGATAATAATGAAGCCTATTACCTTAATTGTTAGGTTTAAAGAGTTGAATAATTCGGATTTTGGTTTTTTATACTGTTTTGCTTTTTGGCTTAATTGCTCAACATAACAGTCTTCGCCAACTTTATCAACACGTGCTTTACAATTACCGCTTGAAATAAAGCTTCCCGAATAAAGTATATCACCAACGCTCTTTTTGATGTTTACACTTTCGCCGGTCAATAGTGATTCGTTTACTTCTACTGAGCCTTCGACAACTATTGCATCAGCTACAATTTGTTTTCCATTTTTAAGAACAACGATATCGTCGATTACGACTTCGGCGGTGGTAATTTCATATTCGCTTCCTCCGCGAATAACCTTGGCGGTTGGAGCTGTTAGAAGAGATAGTTTCTCAATCGTTCGTTTTGCACGAATCTCTTGCAAAATTCCAATTGCTGTATTACAAAATGCAACAAGCATAAACACAAGGTTTTTAAACGAACCGGCAATTACAAGGCTTATTGCAACAGCGAAGCACAAAATATTGAAAAATGTGCAAATGTTTGATATGAATATTGAAGCGTAGGTTTTAACGTTGTTGTTTATCGTTTTATTAACATACCCTTTATTTATCCGTTCAATAACTTGTTCGACCGATAGGCCAACGTTTGGGTCGGCATTAATTCTTTTGATTTCTTTTTTTACTTCTTCTGGATTTTCTTTCTTGCCAAGTTCTTTTTGAAACTCAGATTGTTGTTTTTTTTGCTTGTCCGATTTTTTATTATGCTTTTTATTTTGATTGACTTCTTTGAAAGCATCTTCAATCGCAACTTGGTCTTTGGTTTTTTCTTTTTGTTCAGATTTAGCGTCTTCGATGTTTGTCTTTGAATCTCCTTGGATCTCGTCTAAGATATTTGCAATATCTGAACTGATTTCTTCTTGATTGGTTTTGTTTTCTTCGTTCATACTCTTATCCTTCCAAAAACTATTAATATTATTTTACATTATTAAAATTCAATAAGTCAAGGCTTTGAAAGTGAAATGTTAATTAAAAAAATTAAAATAGTTGCAAATTTGTGTTAAATTGCGTTTTGCATTATGTAAAGTTATTTGGTATAATAAAGCTTAAGGAGACATATTTTATGGAAATTAAAGAATTATTATCATTAGAATTTAGTTTAAAACCTGTACAGGTTGAAAACATTATAAGTTTGCTTGATGAAGGTTGCACTATTCCGTTTATAGCAAGATACAGAAAGGAGCTTACTGGTGGAGTAGATGACCAAACATTGCGTGCATTTGATGACAGGCTAAGATATTTAAGAAATTTAGATAAGCGAAAAGAAGAAGTAACAAATTTAATCACCGAACAAGGTAATATGACTGACGAAATTCAAGAGGCTTTAAACAAAGCAAGTACGTTAACGGAAATTGAAGATATTTATCGTCCATTTAAGCCTAAAAGAAAGACTCGTGCCAGCGTTGCAATTGCAAAAGGATTGGAACCTTTGGCAGATTTTATCTTAAAGCAATCGAGTGAATCTATTGAAGAAAAAGCAAAAGAATTTATTGACGAAGAAAAGGGTGTGAATTCGGTTGATGAGGCGATACAGGGGGCTAAAGATATTATTGCTGAAAAAATCTCAGACAATGCAAAACTTAGAAAGATTTTACGTGAGTTACTATTTAAAAAAGGGCACATTAAAGCAAAACTTGACGAAAGTAAAGAGGGGCATTTAACGTATGAGATGTATAAAGATTTTGATGCTGAAATAAAATCTACTCCAAGCCATAGAATTTTAGC
>JAGBBI010000117.1 GCA_017938565.1 Clostridia bacterium | reverse complement strand
CGATGAATTTGTTGATATATTAAACAATGAAACATTAAAGCGAGAACACATTGTAAATAACAGTAATGTTGATGAAGATAAAATAGCATTAGATACTTATATGCACAGGGCTCAATGTCCTATATCTGATTATAAAAGTCTTAATTCTTATGTGATATTTACCACAAATAATTGTAATGCTCAATGTTTTTATTGTTATGAAAACAATACCAAAAAAGAACAGGTTGAACGTGGTATGACATTAAAAACCGCAGAAAAAGTAGTACAATATAATATTAATAAACACTGTGATGAACCAATTAAAATTGATTGGTTTGGTGGAGAACCATTACTTAATATTAAAATAATTGACTACATTACGCAAAGACTTACCGAAGAAAATATTGAGTTTACATCTGGTATTATTACAAACGGTCTGTTATTAAACAAGAAAAATATTGAAAAGGCCCATAAGCAATGGAACGTTAAAAAACTTCAAATAACAGTAGATGGCATTGGAGAGGTGTATAATAATATTAAAAATTATAAAGCAATAAAATTTGACGCGTTTTCTAAAGTAATAAAGAACATACGAGACATTATGGAAACAACGGATATTGCTTTGGCTATTAGAATCAATATTAGCGAGGAAAATATAAATGATGCTGAAGATGTTTTAAAATATTTTATAGATAACTTTAAAACATTTATAGAAGAAAAAAGAATGTCTTTAAATCTACATCCAACATATCAATTAGATATTGATGATGAAAAATTAGACAGCCCCGTTTTTACAAAAATAGAAGAATTAGTAGAAACATATAATATACATAAAAACAGAAAAAATCTGCTAAAGCATATACCCATAACACACTGTATGGGTGATGTGGGAAAATGTGCAGTAATTAACCCAAAAGGATATTTGTCGTTATGCGAACATTGGATGGAAGAAAACATTATTGGTAATATCACCGATGGTATAACTAATCCTGATGTCATAAAAGAATGGAATGACAAAAGTGGGGCCAATATTGAATATTGTCTTTCAGAAAAATGCCCTTATCTACCAATATGTGACCATTTGGTTAAATGTCCTTCTCAACCACATTGCACATCAAAACAACGTTTAAAAAAGACAGGTAAGTATTATAGAGGGTTAATGCTTTCTGAATATCAGAATTATAAAAATAGAATCACAGCAACCAAAAATGGCGAGGAATAATCCCCGCCATTTATTTTTTACCAATCATCATCGTAATAACCGCTTCTATCATAAGCGTAATCCACGCTGTTTGAATAGATACTTGGTGTCTCGTCAATATTCTCAACGAAATAGTGACGCATCTGTCCTCTATAACTTGTGTCCTCACAAAGAACGTAGTTGTTCTTAAGGTCTACCTCAGCCACCTTGTAGCGTCCGTTGACAAAATCGCCAACCTTAAGTTTCCTAATAGACTTATTAAGACTCCAATTCTCATAATTCAGACGATATTCTGAATCAGCGCGATATGGTGACTTAGCCTCCTTGACGAACTGCTTCTTGGTCATTGCCTCTCTGTCATCCTTGTAGTATGTCCACGCTCTCAAGAAATATCTATAAGTGGCTTCCTTAACATTGAAGAAATTCTTAAATGTCTCAACACCACAGTGATGAATGTTGACCTCCTCCACGATACTCTTAACAATGTCAATTGTTGCCATTGAAAGGCTATCAACGAAATCCATAATCTCAGACTTAAACTCCTTATAAAGAAGATTGTCATCAACAAACTCCTCAAGAATCTTACGGTCAATCACGTCACCGAATGACTTAAGATACCTGATTCGAGATGGACGACTAATGAGATTATCGTTCACCTTCAACTTATTTGTTGTCAAAAGGAAAATATGACAATGGTCTGCGTTGTATACACCGTCCATAATAGAAAGAAGGTCCTCGCCTGCGCAATCTTCGCCATCATCGCACTTCATTCTAAAGTTCTTCTCAAACTCGTCGAAGAAGAAAATACAATCGTGGTCAATTCCCGCAAGGAATCTTGAAAGGCCCGGATAAGGTCTCTCACAAAGAATAACTGGGAGGCCAAGTTTATTAGCCATTACCTTTGCTGTTACTGTCTTTCCGGTACCCTTTGCGCCATTAAGAAGTACACCAAGGTTCTTTTTAATGGGTTGCTTATTATACGTATCAAGTACGTGCTTTACAAGCGTTTCATCAATACCATAAAGCTTAAAGCCAAAATGAAATTCATCGGCTATGCGTACGAGAAACAACTCTCCATTCATTGGATTCTGCTGAATCTGATAAATGCCATCATCAAGTATAGGGGAAACCTGAAAATTTCCCTCTGTCTGCGAATATACCGCACCTCTTTTCAAAAATACCTGTCCCATAAATTTTACTATAAAATATATTTAATTAATTTATTCTACTACTTTCACAAATACACCGTAATTATACCACATAGTATCTTTAAGGTCATCTTCGTCCTTGCACATATAGCGTTCAAGATACTTACTGATGTTCTGTTTATGAATAACCATTGAGCCGTTATCCATATCAATAATATCACTAGTGTGTGTTATCTCTTCTCTAAGAGAGACATCATTGGCCATAAGGTCTTTAAATGCATCAAAAGTAAGGGTGATAGGTTTCATATGCTGTTAAAATTTTTTGTTTGTGTCTTTCTGATACCCACTCATATTTGTCTAAATCTTTAAGTGAAATCCACTTAATATCATCCACTTCATTAGGTTCGGAATGCTCTGATGTTATTCCCTCATACGCATCATCCAATGTTCTAAATACCTTTCCAAAAGTATATCGTACAAGGACATTCTGCATTCCTTTTCTTGTAGGTTGGCTATCTATCCCAATAAGTTTTAACCCTCCGTTCTCTGTGGTAATTTTGTACCCAGTTTCCTCAAAAACCTCTCTTATAGCGCACTCTTCAAGAGTTTCATCAAAGTCCAAATATCCTGACGGACAATTCCATTTACCGACATTTGTCGGTAATCCAGGGCCGCGCTTATTAGCCAAAACATATACTTCTTTACCAATAAAAGCAAACACATAAGTTGCAGTGGCCATAGACCTACTGACCCAATATTTTTTACCCTCGTGCTCTATTTCAAAATTTTTCATTGAATTATTTCCCCCTTTGTGTTAATAGTATAAGTCCTACCATTTTTTACTACTTGTGATTTGCCATTTCTAAATGGCGTCATTTTGTCATATTTACAAGATATTATAGGTTGTTTACTATATGGCGTTTCTCCACTGCTATCAATCGCCCCCCATTTTCCATTCAAACTAACCAAAATCATATTGTTTGACTGATAAAAATTTTCATTATACATATCGTCAAACTTGGGTTCTATAAGAATGAAACAATCACTACTATTTGAAATAAAACCTATTTTCCCGTTATAAACGAAACCAATCATATTTCCACCTTTTGATGGTATTAATTTATAACCCTCTTTTAAGAGGCTTTGTGCCGAAGACATAAAAGTCATTAACACAAATACAATTAACAGTAGTGCTTTTTTCATATTGCAAATATACAAAGAAAAATTTAAAAAACAAAATGCCGTTTAATTAAAACGGCAAATCATCTTCATCTATTGGCAAAGACTGCGAAACGTTTTCGGCCACATATGCCTTGTTCTCAGCCTTTATCTGTTCCCTTGTATCACTTGTTACCGAATCCCTCAATTTGTCGTAATAAACTCGAATTATATCTTGCGTTTCCTTATTAGCAAAATCGGTTTGTTTTAAAATCCAATCAAGATAACCCGTAGGTTTTACCTCTCTGAGGGTTTTACCCCTATGTTTACCAAATGGCATTTCGTAGTTTTCCAACTCAAAAAGAGACATTTCTGTAATTGGTTTCTTCTCCACGTTAGTTGGTTGCTCAATAACAGCAACTACTGCCTCGGTATCCCTGAACTTAAAATCTACGATTTCTTTTCTGCTTGCAATATAATCCGCAGTTTGAAGTGCAAACTCAAACTCATTTGATGGCATAGGGAGCGGATTATTACCTTTAATAAACTCCTTATCGTGTCCCCATTTTCCCATATGCGAATGTACGGCATTGGCAATCTTTTCAACAACATCAACAGGAACCGCTGAATTAATCTTTTTATGGATTTCTAATACATAATTTTTAGCATATGTTGGATGCTCAAATACTGTGTGATTTCCATCGCCATTTCCTTGTTTTTTAATGTCGTGAGCAATAGCCGCAACAATCAAAGAATCTCTATCCAATGTTGGCATACAATGTGATTCAGCAATACTCATTGCCATAAACGCCACACATCTT
>JAGBBI010000116.1 GCA_017938565.1 Clostridia bacterium | reverse complement strand
GCCCATATCTCTTTTAATAGAAATTACAGTATTATCTGCATTTGCTACTGCTTGACGCTTTGCGACTTGACCAACAAGTCTTTCTCCGTCTTTTGCAAAACCTACAACTGATGGAGTTGTACGGCTTCCTTCGGCGTTAGGAATTACAGCAGGCTCACCACCTTCCATAACTGCTACGCACGAGTTTGTTGTTCCTAAATCAATTCCTATAATTTTTCCCATAATTTTTATATCCCCTTTATAATATTTTTTGATTTATTTAGTCTGTTGTGAATACAGCGACTTGCGTGTATCTTATAACTTTGTCAGATGGTTCATAGAAATAACCTGTTCTGATTACCTCACAAACCATTCCTTGCTTGTCTTCGTTGTCGGTATGAACGGTCGCAATTGCTTCCATCTTCTCTGGGTCGAATACTGCGTATGCCACTTCAGCCTCATACACCCCCATATCCCTTAACGCTTTTTTAATTGAGTTATAAATCATCTCAACACCTTGACGGTCTTTTTCGTTTGAAATATGTTGAAGCGACTTTTCAAAATTGTCAAGTATTGGAAATAATTTCTTTGCTAGTTCTATTGTTATCTTTTCGGTCAATTGAACGTTTAATGTTTCAGCCCTTTCTTTTATTCGGTCGACATCCATTTTAAAGTTCTTTACCATCTCCATACTTTCTTTGGCTGCTTCTTTTGCAAGAAACAATTCTTCTTTCATACGATTATATTCAGCCATTGTTGTGATGTCTAGAACATCGGTTTCTTCTGAAAGATTTTCATTTTTACTTTCAGTAGACTTTGATTTCTTCTTTTCACTCATTTTTAGTTGTCTCCTTTTTTATCTTGTTTGTAACTTTTGTCATCTAAAAAACTGTTATCTTCTAGTTGCCGTTTATTTTTTGGTCTAAGCCCTACAAACTCAACATTTTTTTCAATCGTTTGATTTATTTCACGAAGAACAGAAACAGCTTTTGCATAGTCCATTCGGACAGGTCCGATAACTCCTGCTCGACCAACATTTTTCCCGTTAATCTTATACGTCGCAGATACAACCGAACAATCTTCGTCCTCATTTGCACCAACACTAATGCTGATTTCGAGATCACTGCCACTTTCAATTAATGGTGTTAAAATCTCTTTGTTTTCAAAAATGGTCATTGCCTTTTGTGCTTTCTCGATAGATTTGTACTCTGGCTGGCTTAAAAGCTTTGACGCTCCGCCATAGCGAACAACCGGTTTCTCTTCTCTTGACTTAAGCGCTTCAATAATTAAATCAAAAAACATCCGGTAGTTGTCTAAACTTTGCATAACTTCAGCGGAAAGCCTTCTTCCATCTTTTAACTCGGCAATTGTTCTTCCTGCGATTGATTCGGTTAAAATCTTACCTGCCGTTATGCAATCTTCATCGGTTACACTTTGTGGGATTTGTATGGTAATATCACGAATCACCCCAAGGTCAGTAACAATTACTACCAAACAACTTTCATCGGTCAATTTTACAAGTTTAATACTTTCAACACTTGCGTCCCCTGTTACGCCCATATAGACAACCGATGCTAAGGTTGTTACATCAGAAATTGATTTTGCTGTTAACGACACAAGGTCTTCAAGTCCGTCAATTTTTTTATTGAAACTTTCTTCCAAGTGCTCAATTTCTTTGTCTGTCAACTTTCTTTCTGGCATAAGTTCTTCGATATACTTTTTAAAACCCGTCGCAGTTGGAACCCTTCCGCTTGATGTG
>JAGBBI010000013.1 GCA_017938565.1 Clostridia bacterium | reverse complement strand
TGTATGATATGGAACATAAAAATGGTAGAGTTACAGGACTTACAAATACAAATAGGCTAGTAAGAAATAATCCTGATTGTTATATGGCAAAGACTGGACATACTGACGATGCAGGGTATTGTATTGTAGTATATGGAAAACGTGGTGGAAGCGATATGATTGCTTGCGTTATGGGGTTAGATGACAGTACTACAAGGTTTGAAGAGGTTACAAAATTATTAAATTATGGATTTACCAATTACGAAAGTCAGTTGTTGGTTGAGAAAGATAAACCAATTGGAGAAGTAAAGGTTCGTAGTGGTAAGATTAAGGTTGTACCATATTACCCAGAAGAAGATTTGTATGGATTTTCTAAGAAGGGTGAACAATTAACTCCAGAACTTAGACATCTTGTAGACGACGAAATTAATGCTCCTATTAAAAACGGTGAAAATATTGGGAAACTGGAATTATATTTAGACGGAGAAAAGCGAGATGAAACCAATCTAGAAGTGAGAGAAGACGTTGTCAAGAAGGGTGTAGTGGACATAGTTAAAGAACTAATTGCATAGTAAAATTATAGGTAAGAATTTAATTTTTCATTTTAAATTGGTGAAATTTATATAAAATCTTGCCTATAATTTTTTGTTTGGCTTAAATAATTTGACAGTTCTATTAATAATATATATAATTAATGATATAAAATTTGGGAGAGTTTAAATGCTAATCAGTCTATTTCAGGCAAATCTTTCGTTTGTGCAATTTATGGCAATTTTACTTGCTTATTTAGGTGTGCTTTTAATC
Source organism: Clostridia bacterium (assembly GCA_017938565.1). Next base: position 4,228 of record JAGBBI010000013.1, on the reverse strand, counting down.
AGTTTTTCGACACACGAATTTGCTCACGCATATACGGCATTCAGACACGGAGACCCAACGGCAAAACTTTATGGAAGAATGACGTTGAATCCTTTTGCTCATATAAATATTTATGGGTTTATTTGTCTTATTATTTTTGGTTTCGGTTGGGCGGATCCTGTTCCGGTAAATGAATTTAATTATAGGCGTGGTAAACGCAGTATGTTTGCGGTGGCAATATCGGGGATATTGGCAAATTTAGTGCTTGCGTTAGCATTCACTTTTGTATATGCGTTAATTGGAACGGTTGCTCCAATGACCTTTATTAAACAGACGTTTTGGGCGGATTGGTTAAGTTATTTCTTGATTTATGGGGTCGAAATAAATTTATGCTTAGCGTTTTTTAATTTGTTGCCGTTTTATCCACTTGATGGAAGCAGGATTTTAGAACTTATACTTAAGCCAAATAATAAGTTCTTACAGTTTATGTATAGATACTCAACCCTTATACTTTTGATGCTTTTGTGTTTTGGGGTGATTAACTTTATTTTGCAATACGTATTGTATTTTATGGAAATAGGAATGCTTACAATGTGGACAAGCCTATTCAGTTTGTTCACTTAATAATCTAATTTAGGAACAAAGTTTTATGGATAATATAAAAGTCGAAAACGAAGAAGATTTGCAATCTCTTGGGATTGAGAATGAAATGGCGGAAGAAGAAAGTGGTGTAAAATTCAAGCTTGATAAGTTTGAAGGTCCGCTTGATTTGCTTTTGCATTTAATAAAGGATGCAAAAATTGATATAAAAGATATTTTTATATCAACGATTACCGAACAGTTTTTAGAATATATCAATGAATTCTCAGAGATGCCAGTTGAAAAGGTTGGTGATTTTATAGAAATGGCGGCAACGCTTTTGGAAATCAAATCTAAAAAATTATTACCGCCACCGCCAAAAGAATCGGATGAAGATGAAGAAGACCCAGAGAAAAAACTGATAAGACAACTTGAAGAATATAAGATTTTTAAAGAACAATCGGAGATTTTAAGCAGTTTAGAGAATGTAAATTCTCTTTATAAAGAACCCGAACCACTTGCTAATGGATATAGATACGAATTGAAAGATTTTAGTTTTGATAAACTTCTTGATGCTTTTGCTCTTATTATGCATAAAGTTGAACAGCGTGCCGAAGTTCCAGAGGCGAAGCAGATAACAAAGGATAGATTTACAGTAGCTCAAAAAATGGCAGATATAAAAGACAAACTTTTGCAAACAGATAAGATAATGTTTTCGGAATTGTATCAAGATGACTACAGTAAAAGCGAAGTCATAAACACATTTTTGGCGTTGCTGGAATTATTAAAAACTCAAATTATAAGAGTTGTTCAACCTGATTTGTATAGTGATATATTTATCGAAAAAAATGAAGAATTAATTTAATCATAAGAAAAGTAAAAGGGAAAGATTGAAATGGAAAACAAAGAAAAACTGGCACAGGTTATAGAAGGTATTTTATTTGTTTCTGGGGAAGCGGTGAGTGTAACCGATATTATGAGCAAACTTGAAATAACCGAGCAAGAATTAAACGAGGCCGTTGAAACTCTTGAATTTAAATATAATAACCCAAGCGGTATAATATTAAAACAATTCAACAGAAAACTTCAACTTGCTACAAATCCAGAATACATTGAGAACATCTCGCTTGTTTTAAACCCAATTCGTGAACGAGCATTAAGCAAGGCAACAATTGAGACGCTGGCGATAATTTGCTATAAACAACCAATTACAAGGCTTGAAATTGAGGAGATAAGAGGTGTTTCTTCGGATTATGCGGTAAGCGTTTTGATGGAACATAAATTGATTGAAATTGTTGGGAAAAAAGATGTGGTTGGGAAGCCGGTTATGTTTGGGACTACTGACGATTTTTTAAAGAGGTTTAATCTAAACTCTATAGATGATTTGCCGGATAAAGAAAGTTTACTTTCAAGAATTAAAACTATCCGAGAAGGAGATAGAGATCAATCGCTTTATCGACAATTTGATATATCAGATGAAGAAATTGTGCCAGAAAAAATTAAAGAAAAGCAAGAAGCAAAGTTGCTAAAGCCTGAAACCGAAATTGAAATACCTAATGCAATTTCAGGCGATATGGTTAAGTCGGAAGTAAACGACACTGATGACTTTGTTTAAATTATTATAAAAAGAATAAAAATATAAAAAAGAACAACACTATTTTTGTATGAAGATAGTGTTGTTTATTATTTTGTCGCTGTTTATATTTTTCTTATTGCTTTTATTGCCTATTAAAGCCGAGGCAAAGTTCGTGGTTGACTTAGAGTCTAGAAGTGTGTATTTTTCTCTTTTAGGTGCAAGAATGTCGCTTATGAAAGGGAAAATATATTTGCTTGAGGATATGACTCCAAGTATTATAACGGATCGAATATTTTTTATGAATATGAAACAATCTAATATTGAAAAATACTATATGATTACTTCACTCTTTAAAAAAATCAAGATAAAAGAGGTTACCATCTTGGCTGATGGTGGGGTGCAAGATGATGCGTTTTTAACAAGTATGATAATTGGGACTTTTAATGCACTCTTTGCGTCTATTGCCCCGCTAAGTAAAAGGAAAGATATTATATATGATATAAAACTTGACCCAATTTATGAAAATACAAACTTAAATATTGCTGGCAAAACATCAGTGAAAATATCAATTTTTAATTTGATAGTAGCAATTGTAACTGCAAAAATAAAAACTAAAACACATCAGAAGGAGAAACAATATGTTTAGAAAAGAAGAACAAAATGAGAATTTGAAGGAAAGGGAACCAATTAGCGAGCTTGTAGCAAATGCGATAAAAGAAATCAAAGGTATGATTGATAGTGATGTTGTTGTAGGCAAACAAATCCGCACCCCAGATGACAAAGTTATTGTGCCGATAAGCAGAGTTAGCGTAGGCTTTGTTGCTGGAGGCGGAGAATACAACGCAACAACTATTGACGCAAAAGCTCCGTATGCCGGTGGCAGTGGCGCAGGTTTTTCAATTATCCCAATGGGATTAGTAGTAATTAACGGAGAAGATGTTAAGATGATAAAAGTAACACAATCGGAGCCGTTATTGAAGTTAATTGACATTATCCCAGATGTTGTGAAAACTGCAGTTGAAAAAACAAAAGGGAAGGGCAAAAACAATGAAAAATTATAATATGATGAACACCTTTTTAGAGAAGAAGTCGAGTCGTTCGGAGGAAAGTTATTTAAAAAATGAGATAATTTTTCCAATTAGCGAAGGGATACGAGCAGGTGAATATCTTTATGACAAAAAGCGTCGCCCTCAAGAAATCGTCGAAGAAGAACCAATAAAAGGAAGAACTACTATTGTAAGAGAGAAAAGACATGTTAACTTATTTGCTCTTGCCTTTTCAATTTTGGTTGTTTTTGCGTTAGCTATCGTTGCGGGCTTAAGTTTTGCTTCCAGTACAAACTATACCACTTTTTATAGGTTCTCTGGCGTCGTAAATGCTGACGAAAAAAAACCATATAAGGCAATGGTTGTAATTGAGCCTAATTCGTTAAGCGTTTTAGAGGGCTATAGCGAAGACGAGAAGTTACCAATGGCAAGTACTACAAAGATAATGACAGCAATTATTGCAATAGAAAATAATGCTAATCTTGATGAGGTTGTTGAAGTCCCTCCAGCATCGGTTGGGATAGAGGGTACAAGCATATATTTAAGAAAGGGAGAAAAACTTTCAATTCGAGATTTATTGTATGGCTTAATTCTTGCGTCTGGGAATGACTCGGCGACGGCACTTGCAATTATAACTTCTGGAAGCGAAGAGTCTTTTGTTGAATTAATGAACAAAAAAGTAAATGAACTTGGGCTTACTGGAACGCATTTTGAGAATCCGCACGGGTTGCACGAAGATAATCATTACACAACAGCCCTTGACCTTGCAAAAATTACTGCTTATGCATTAAAAAATGATGAGTTTAGAAAGTTGGTATCTACTAAACGCCACACGATTGATGCTACTGAGTTTACTAAGGAAAGATATTTAAAAAATAAGCAAAAATTGCTATTTGATAATGATTTAAATGTTGACGGATTGCAAATAACGGGTGTTAAAAGTGGATTTACGCCAGAGGCAGGAAGGTGTTTGGTTACAAGTGGATACAAGGGAGATATGAATGCTGTATGCGTAGTTTTGAATTGCCCAGATATGTTTGAAGAGAGT
>JAGBBI010000115.1 GCA_017938565.1 Clostridia bacterium | reverse complement strand
TTATCGTTCTGCTTGCCTCAGATACCGTTGCACCCGTTGTAAAAACGTCATCAATTATTAATACTTTTTTAAATTTCAAAATATACCGTTTGTCAAGTTCAAATACGCCTTTCATATTCTCAAACCTTTCTTTTAATGTTAAGCCTTTTTGAAGTTTTGCATCACTTTTCTTAGAAATGATTTTCGATATAACAGGTAAACCAGTAATCGTTGCAAGTTCATCAGCAATCAACTCCGCTTGATTATAGCCTCTTTCTTTTCGGCGTGCCTCAGAAATTGGAATTGGAACAATAATGTCTGGTTTTACACCCCACTCATCTAAAACATCTTTCATAAGCCTTGCAAAAAATTTTGCCAAGTATTTTTGATTTTGATATTTTATACCAAGAATTCTTCCCCTTGTCTTCTCATTATATTCAAACACCGCCCTTGCTTCATCAAAATCGTAGTTATAAAATCTGCAATCATCACAATAGTCATTCTCGTCTAGAACTGGAGCACCACACTTACAACAAATACTACCTTTAATAAATGAAAAATCATCCTTGCAACGCTCACACATATGATAATCTAAGTCTTTTGCTTCTCTGCCACAAACAAAACATTTATATTCAGGAAACATTAGTTCATCAAAATAATTTATCATATTACTTAATACTTCTTTAACTTTCATAGCATAATCTCCGAGATATAACTAATACAATTATAGCACCTACTAAAACTTTTTTCAAATTTTTTAAAAATTTTAAAAAAAAGTGTTGCATTATTTGAATTAATAGGTTATAATTCTAATGTTGTTACAAAAGAACAACAAAAAATATTCCTCCTTAGCTCAGTCGGTAGAGCACTCGACTGTTAATCGATAGGTCGTTGGTTCGAGTCCAACAGGGGGAGCCAATCAAAGCGTAAATCGAATCAAATCGATTTACGCTTTTTGTTTTTCAAATTGCACTACATAAATACGGAGTATATAAATGATTAAAGAAACTTACGACATTAATTCAAAATTTGATACACTTACCTTACGTATTATGAGAAACGAAGACTCTCAAAGAATTTTCGACATCTGGTCCCACCCCGACAATGCTAAGTATATGGATGCACCAAAAAATATCGAAGAGGTAAGAGAAACAGCAGACTGGGAACTCGGACATCTTTTAAGCAAAAAAGGATACCATTATTATTTCAGAGTTGTTACATTAAAAAACACCGATGAGATTGTTGGAACCATCTGCATTTCAATCAAAGACGGACAACTTGAGTCGGTCTATAACATTGCAAAAGAACATTGGAATAAAGGCATCGCCTCTGCCTTACTTGAATTTTCAATCGAATTAGCAAAAGAGCAAAACTTAAACGCAATCGTCGGATATTCAGATAAAACAAATACCGCTTCTTGCCACGTATTAGAAAAATATCTTCCATTCGTTTGCGAAGAAGAATATGTTGAATCCGACGGCAGAGCTGTAATCGACCGAAAATATGAACTCATTTTAAACGCCCCCCTATAAGAAAAATATAAATAAAAATTAAAGGAGTAAATCAATGAATGAACTCATTGACTTATGTGCTGATTTTATTAAAACTTTCACGGTACCAATTGATTACACACAACTAACAAATCAGTTGAAATTAATCACTCAAAAGAATTATAGCCTACATAACATTCCATATGAACCAGACATTCGTTTTGAAGACATCGCTACTTTTGGGACTTGCGGAAAGGTTTTAAACCAAAGTAAAACCATAGTGTTTAATAAAAAACGTATTGAAACAATACTTAATTTAAATATAGACTGTTTTGACGAAAAACACTTAGACAACTTGTGGGCTTTTTACAATTCTTACGACAACGCCTCATCACATAATGAATACCAAAAGTGCCTATACGATTTTATGCAAAAATACATATCGCTTAATGTAACTGAATATTTTGCACAAATGGGAAGTTTTAAAAACATACCTTTTGAATTAATTGAAACATTGCTTCACGAAAACCAACACGTGTTTCAAAAATACTTTTGGACACTATTCCTAAATGGCGAAGTTGAACCTAACGAAAAAAATGCCATAATGATATTCACTATGACATTTACTTCAATTTTCAATCAATTGAAAAATCGTAATATTGAAACGAATTACGCTCGACAAAATCATATTTTTCCAGTAGAGTTTGACGCAAGATATACGGCAATGCACATACTTTCACAATTGCAAGTTAAACATTTCAAAAATAACACAACCTTTAATCAAGGTCTAAAAAACAGCAATATTATTCCACAAGATTTCGACATAGAAGCAACTGCCGACAGTATATTCAGCGATTACCTAATGATATATGAAAAGTATCAAGAACTGTCCCCTGATGATTATTTGAGCGAACACGAATTTATTTGCAAACATAAAGAAACAATAATTAACGAGATAAAAAGAAGATACCACGAAATGCTGTCAATTTGCAGTGCTTGCAATATTGATGAAAAAGGCAATTAAAAATAAAGCAATACTTTTTTAAATTTGATTTAAAATATATTCAACCCGTAAATGTTTACCAGTTATATGAAACAGTTTTAGTTCCCTATTTTGTTTTGGTATGGTATAATAATAATTGCAGTAACTAACGCAGTACCAGTGTTTTAGTTCCCTATTTTGTTTTGGTATGGTATAATTCGCTATCAAGAGCATTGATTGGATTTGGAGTTTTAGTTCCCTATTTTGTTTTGGTATGGTATAATTTCTGAACAGCCATTAAACATACTTCCTACATTTTAGTTCCCTATTTTGTTTTGGTATGGTATAATATTGGCATATTGTTTTAAAAGATAATTGTAGTTTTAGTTCCCTATTTTGTTTTGGTATGGTATAATCACCTTATGGAGATTATAATCAACCTGCACGTTTTAGTTCCCTATTTTGTTTTGGTATGGTATAATTCCCATAAATGCTTGTACTGG
>JAGBBI010000114.1 GCA_017938565.1 Clostridia bacterium | reverse complement strand
AGAGGTTGATTAAAGAGGTTTTTGCTTCGGAAGAATACAAAAGATTTGTGTGCAGAACCAAACTTTTGATGGAATCTAATTTGGACTTAAAACCTGGGAATGTATACATAGTTACAATTCAAGGGAAAATCATAGTTCAAGTAAATAATATGATAGATTTAATTGATAGTTCACTAACCAGAGAACTGTCAGAAGTGATAGACGAGTTGGGTGTGATTTATTTTACCGATCTATATGGGGTTGATGATTGGGTTGATGTATATGACGTGTACGAATCAAAAGATTTTGAAATTATAAACCAGTTTTACAAAAATTTAAGCGATGAAGTTTTTACAGAAATAAAGTATAAAGCAAATCCTTATGAAGATGAGAATATACAAGGATACGGAGATAGGACGTGGACATTTTTTAATTTCAGGGGTATTGATGAATATGTAAGATATTTAGTATTTGAAGGATTGCAGAATATACAAATGGATTTAAAATCGGGCCTTATCGAAGATGAGTATATGCAAGAGCTTGATGACGAGGGGTATCCAATTATTGACGATGAAGGAACATTTGGTTGGTAATAATGACAAATAAAAAGAGTAGAAGTAAATAATTCTACTCTTAAATTTTACTCTAAATTATTCTCACTTAAAGGAGATGTTTGGTTTTTAGTTGTTTTTATATCTTTAATCATTACAAACAATATAAAAATGATACAAATTGCTTCACCGATAATATTTACATATCCAGCATAAATTGCATTATACCAAATTGTGAAAATACAAGAAGCGATACTTAAAATTCTAAATGTTTGGACATTATGTTGCCATGCTCCATAGGTGTAGGTAATACCTTTAAGAGCGATAATTACATATTCAAGCCAATTTGTAAATGTTATAAAACTTGTGCCAAGATAAAGTGCTATGAAAAAAATAAGCAAGAACAAGTTTTTAGACCAGCCGTTTTTAGCATATAAGTAAAATACAAATGTGCGTGTTACCGAGACTATCATACAAACAAGACCCATATATGCGCCAAGCAAATAAAAACTTATTGCAATCAAGATGTTTGCAATAACAGTAAAAATCATATTAGTACTTTGTTTTTTAAAAAGGCGACCGGATGCGTTAAGTGTTAAAGCTACTCCGCTGACGACTTGACTTGCTATGTACACCTGCAAGTAAACTCCTTATAGTGATAAATGATATTATAACAAAAAAATAGACAATCAGCAAACAAAACAGCAAAAAACATAAATTTAAATTTTGAATACAAATTACTTTATGATATAATCAACTCATACAAGGAGACAATAATGGAAAATAAAATCAAAATGAAAAAGAATGGGTATTCGAAAGGTTTTATAAGTATGTTTCGTGAATACGATATACGAGGGCTTGTAAATGACGATCAGTTGAACGAAAGAAGTGTTTACCGTATTGTAAAGGCCTATGCGGGGTTTATAAAAGCAAAAGGCATAAGCAAAGCGGTTGTTGGTTATGACAATCGAGATTGCTCGCCAAGTTTTGCGAAAAGTGCAATTAAAGCATTAACAGATATGGGGATTAATGTTTATTTCATTGGGCTGACACTTTCACCAGTAGCATATTATGCTCAATATGTTTACAAGTGTGAAGGTCTTGTAATGATAACTGCAAGTCATAATCCAAATGGTTGGAGTGGCTTTAAACTTGGGCTGGGATATTCTACCACATTATCAAAAAATGAGATAATCGAAGTTTTTAATAATGTTGATAAGCGTTTTCCAAAACCAAGGAAGAAAGGCAGGGTTATTGATTGTGATGTAAGAGAAAGTTATATTAATGCAGTGGTGTCGAGAATTAATATGGGAGAATATAGACCAAGAGTATTAATTGAAACAGCAAACGGAGGGGCTGGGCTTTTTGCTTATGAAATATTTCAAAAACTTGGCTGTATAACATTCTTGCTTAATGCAGACCCTGATACAACATATCCAAAATACTTTCCAAATCCTTCAGATTTAAATGCAAGAAAAAGAATGGAAGAATTAGTTTCTCACCCATATATTAAAGCAGATATAGGAATGTTCTTTGATGGCGACGGCGATCGTGTTGGTGTCGTTGACGAGAAAGGCAATAATGTTTGGAGTGATATACTACTTGCACTTTTGGCTGAACCAATGCTAAAGAGAAAAAACGGTGGAAAAGTTGTGTATGATGTAAAGTGTTCAAGGGCGTTAACTGAAACAATTTTAAAAAATGGAGGCACTCCAATAATGTGGAGTACTGGACATTCATATATTAAAAACAAAATGAAAGAAGAAAGTGCAGATCTTGCCGGTGAACGAAGTGGGCATATCTTTATTGGTGGCGATGATTACTATGGTTTTGATGATGGGCTTTTTGCAGGGGCAAAGCTTGTAGAGTGTTTATCTAATGCCAGAAAGCCTATGTCCAAGTTGATAGATAAAATGCCAAAATACTTCACAAGTCCAGAAATATATGTGGAATGTGATGATAATATTAAGTATGAAATAGTAGAGAAACTGGTTCAAAGATTTAAAGAGATGTACGGTGAAAGGGTTTGCGATATAAACGGTGCAAGAGTAGAGTTTGAGAACGGCTGGGGATTGGTTAGGGCGAGTTCAAATATGCCAATGCTTGGGCTTTTATTTGAAGGCAAAACCGAACAAGATGTACGAGAGATAAAAAAGATATTTAAAAGTGTTTTAAGTAGTTATAAAGAGTTATATAAACCTTGGATAAATGACAAAGAGGAATAAATTGACAAGTTAGAATGTTTATTTTAAGATAAATTGTACAGAGTCATTGGATGGATGTATATGAAAAAGAATTTATTAACGAAAGCAAAGGCGTTAGAGATAATAGAGTAAGAGAAGAAGCTCATTGAAAGCAGTCAAAGGAAACTTGAACGAAATATGAAAGACATAGGTGCCACGGACAAGAAGTTCCTTGATATGGTAGATTCTGTTATGGGATTAACGCCAAATAAGAGTGCAGAAGAAAGGGAAAGATGTAGGGACTCGTTAAAAAGGGATTTAGTTGTTGCTTCAATGATTGCAGATGCAGAGCGTTCAAGTGGAAGAGATATAAATATGGTTGCAAGTGCAGATGTAAAAGAATGGGAAGCCCCAGTAAAGGTACTTCCAGCAGATATACAAAAGAACGCCAAAAAAGATGTTCCGGCGTTTAGTCTCAATGATATACTCGATATGATGGGAAACGATGAGCCTACTAACGCATAGCAAATAAAAACAGCAAGTATTTAAATAATACTTGCTGTTTTTTTAATATTCCCAGTGCTTCCAATTTACATCGCTAAAATAAATATTATCAAAGTTAAATAAGGAAACATTATAGCCGGCGTTGTCAAAAGTGTTGCCACTTGTAAGAACGTATTCGACAAAAGCCTTAGCTTCGGGTGTTAATTGGTTAGTGTCGGTTGTGTCTCCGTTATCCCCATGTGCATATTTTTGGTCGTGGTGGAATTTGAAAACGGTACGTTTTGGTTTATTGTCTTTTGTCCCCCAGCCATTAATACTTTGATTGTTTTCATAAATTATCTTTGAAAGGCTTGCAAAACCGCTTTCAGGAGTTGCATCTTTTCCGTAAAAAAATAGTGAGTAGGATGTAGTTGCATCAATTGTGCAGTTGGTAATTGAAACCGAACAGTTTGGAGTTGCTTTAAAATACTCAAAATATAAAGCATTATCACCTGTCAAATAGCAATTATCAAAAGAGACATCAACGCTTTCGTTTTTGAAGGTTACATAGGTGCTAGCAAAATTGCATTTTACAAAGGTTACATCTGATACGAAATTAGAAACTGACCCTGTATTTGTATTAAATCCATAAATAACAGTATTGCTTGCAGTGTCTGAAAATTTAAAGTTTATTAAATCAGAACTTGTTAACATCAAACCAATTACTGTAATGTTTTCTCCGGAAATAGTTAATGTGCATTCAGGGAATTCTCCCTTTAATACATAAACAGTATTTGCTTCGTCAAGAGTTGCTTCCTTTTTTGTGCCAACTTCTGCAAGTATTGAAGCGTCGATTTCTTGATAATCGATGCCAATTGTCATCGGAGTTGCTTCTTTTGCGTAGTGGCATATATTACATTCATCATGTTTCATCAAAGAGCCGTTTACGTTGCTGTAGTAAGTTATAAATGTGTGTTCTTCATTCCTTGAAATTTCATTTACATGCCCACAGGTTGCTGTCTTAAAATGATGCGTAGAAGTTTTTGTCCACGTATTGCTGAAAATATGGTCGCCGTATTCGGCAAGAGGTGTTATGTCTTTACCACCGCAGACCGAGCAAGTTTTGGTAATGTTGCCAAGAGTTGTGCAAGTTGAATAAGTGGTTACACCATCACCAAAGGAGTGAGGAAGCATTTCAGTTACGTTTCCAGTTTTTGTTGCGCCACATACCGTGCAAGTAAAGGTGGTAAAACCTTTTGCTGTACACGATGGTTCGGTTACAACTCCTTCGTCCCAAGAATGGGCTTCAAGGCCGGATATTTGCTCTTCGTGTGAGCAAGTGGCATTGTGCCAGTGGTTGACTTCATCAAAGGTCCACTCGGTGGAGTACTTGTGTTCGTGATTTGCTATGACAACTCCTGCAGTGGCACCACCAATTGCACCGACGGCAAGAACTCCGCTTATAATCCAGCCAACAAGTTTTTTTCTGTTCATAAATTTCTGTTTCTCCTTTTATTCTAATGTGTCAAAATATATTCCATCGATATTAAAATATGAGCAAGTTTTGCCTGCTTTGTCGTATGTGTTGTTGCTAGCTAATATTTTATTTACTAAATTAATTGCGGAATCTGTTAATTTTGATGTGTCATTAGTATCACCGTATTGAATAGGGCAGATATTTTTGTCGTTGTGAATTTTTAGAGTTGCACGTTTTGCTCCTGGAGCAGAAACGCCCCAGCCGTTAATAAATTTATTATTTGCTATTTCAATTTTGCCCAATTCTGATTCGGCATCGTCGGCAGATAAAAATATAGAATAGATGCCCATGGCATTGAATGTATTATTCGTAATAAAAACGTTGCAATTCATAGATTTTGCTTTATAAGTATTTACGTAGATACCATATTCACCAGTAATGGAATTGCTGTCAAATAACGCATTGATTTCGTTTGCTTGTAGGTTAAATGTTAGATAATTTAAGGCACACTTAATGACTGATATATCGCCATAAACATTATAAGTTTTATTAGTTGCGAGGTCGATTTCGTATATTATTGAATTGCTTGCGTTTGCTGTAAAATTAAGGTTTATTTTAGATGTCGTTGCATAGGAGCCTATGAGGGTGATGTTGGGTGCATCAAAATTAAATGTTGAGGAAGAAAATGCTCCGTTTAGCACATAGACAGTATTAGGAGTGTTTAATGTGATTGCATTAGATGTTAGATTAGATTCATTTAGAACCACATAATCACTTGAGTTCATTATGGTCAAATCGTGAGTTTCGGAACAGATAATACATCTATCTTGCTTAGAAACTGACGAAATTGAATTCTCCTGTCCTGTAATTGTATAATCTACAACAATGGAATGTTCAATCTTGTCTGATATAACGTCGTTGTGCTCACATGTTGATGTGTGCCAGTGATGAGTGCTGTCGCTTGACCAAGAAGTTGAAAATGAGTGTCCAGTAGGGTTTGTGTAGTTTTCAACTTTTGTACCGCCACATTTTGTGCAAGTATAGGTTGTGAATCCTTTCTCGGTACAAGTTGGTGGAGTAATGATTCCGTTATTCCATATATGGGGAAGCATTTCAGTTACGTTTCCAGTTTTTGTTGCACCGCATACCGTGCAAGTAAAGGTGGTAAAACCTTTTGCTGTACACGATGGTTCGGTTACAACTCCTTCGTCCCAAGAATGGGCTTCAAGACCGGATATTTGCTCTTCGTGTGAGCAAGTAGCATTGTGCCAGTGGTTGACTTCATCAAAGGTCCACTCGGTAGAGTACTTGTGTTCGTGATTTGCTATGACAACTCCTGCAGTGGTACCACCTATTGCACCGACGGCAAGAACCCCGCTTATAATCCAGCCAACAAGTTTTTTCTTATTCATAGTGCACCTCACAGATATTAAAGTTGGTTATCCATTAGATATATTTTATCATATTAGATATAAAATACTCAAATAAAATACAATTAATTAATTGGAAGAGTGTGTTTTAATAATTGCCAGTAAAAAAGTCGCTTTAAGAAAGTTGTTTTGTTAATGCCAAGATGGAATGGTTTTTAAGTGGTGCTTTGTGTGTGGGAATTAACCAACCATTATTTTCCTTGTAATTTTCACAATTTGCTCTAACTCCCCAGGGTTTTTATAACGATGGTCGGCGTTCTCAAACTTGAAAATTTCACACCTGTTTTTAAAATGCTTGTCAACGAATTCAAAAACAAAGTCTGGGTTGACGATGTCATCTTTTAAGCCTTGAAGTAGGTAATAGTTATTGTTCTCTTCTTTGAAATCATCACCAATAGCATTCGCATAAAGGTCATCAATAAATTGTTTGTTAATATACAAAGGGGCTCCATATCCAAGATCTTGAACACTCTTAAAATCTTTAATTGTTAGATTATGCTCAGGTAAAATATTATTAACAAGAATATTTGCCATGTCAATCGCTGGTGAACGTAAAATAACATTTTTAAAATATTCTTTATTGTTTTTTAAGTGTTGTAATGTAAGGAATGCACCAAAACTTGTGGCGAATACAGATATTGGCAGGTCTGAATAAGTAGCTTTTGCGTAAGAAATGATTTCAGATAGGCTTTTTACACAACTGATAAGCTTTAAAACGTCTTCACATGCGTCAGCTCCGTGATTTGGAAGTTCAAATGAAATTGTTGCAATGCCATAATTTGCAAGGTCTTCAGCGACGGCAATAATTACTGAACTGTCTTTGTCTCCTGCAAAACCATGAACTGCAATTAAAACTTCTTTAGGTTGATTTTCTGGTTCGTAAATTCGAGCAGAGTGATTTTCAATTTTTAAATCAATTATTTTCATTAATCTTCTCCTGTCAATTCTTCTTGGCTTTCAAAAAGTTTTCCGACCTCATTTTTTCCGACTACTCTTCTTGGATTAACCTTTTTAATATAATTGTCTGCTTTTGGACCAACGCCGGTAGGTCCTACTTTATTTGCGTAGAAACATTCTTCTGGAAGAATATATGTCATATCTAACAAATATTCTCGGAAATCTCGTCCTTTTTTGTCGCAATTAGCTTCACGTTCTGGGTCAAAAACAAAATGTTCTCTTCCATGTGCTTTATACTTTACTGTGGTAACATAGTGTAACAATTGCTTGTTTGTGCCTGGAAGTTTGCTTAAAAGAGTGTATGTTTTAAATCCACAAGATTCAAGCAAAACCCTTGCTGCTTCTGCGAAACCTGCACACATTGCTTCTCCTTCGCAAAGTGCGGCGTATGCTGTGCGGTATTTAAGTTCTTCTGGCGGGAATTCGTTTATAAGTTCACGAAATGCAAAGAAGTATTCATTTCTTATTGATACATTTTTTTTCAAATATTCATTAATGCCCTTTATGATGTCTTCTTCTGGCGTGCTTTCATCGATATTAAGCGAGTCTAAAATGTCAGAGACTTTGTAAAGTAATTCTAAATGCATTTCTTCCGTATAAAATTCTGCTCCATGAACTGGGTCGTTAATAACGGCATTAATTCTGTCAATTTGTTTTTGATTTAACATATTTCACCTCCATAATTTGTACATATAGTTTATAATAACACAACTAAAATTTCAATAAATATTTACAATTTATTATGAAAAAAATGTTTTAATTTTTACAAAATGCAACAATTTAATCAAAAATTATACGTTAAATAAAGGAACAATTTCAATCATATATGAATTTCCAATGACAAGAAAGGCATATCGAAAATGTTTATTAAATCTCTATGCAAATGATTTTGCCAAAATTGAGATAGCTCGTTTTTTGGCGTCGTCGCTTGAATGCACGTATCTATTTAAAGTAGTTGTTGTGTTGGAGTGCCCCAGAAGTTCAGATATAGTTTTAATGTCAATGCCAAGTTCTAAGCATCGTGTGGCAAAGGTGTGTCTTAAAACGTGAAAACGTCTACGCTTAATTTTTAGGCGGTCGCAAACACGCTTAAAAGATTCTTGATAGGCTCTAGGGTCTATAATTTTACCTTGTTTACGAGATATTACAAAATCACTTTTTGATTGCTGAAAGTTTTGGAGCTCTTTTAGGTATGTAATCAATTTATCCGAAATTGGGATTTCACGTATTGAAGAAAGGGTTTTAGGAGTGGTAATGACTGAAACTAGTTTGTGGTTTGCGCTAAATTTTGAGTGTGTTGAGTTTATAAGTATTTTTTTTGCTTTTAGGTCGACGTCGCTCCATTTGAGGGCTAGCACTTCTCCTAAACGTAACCCAGTATATAAACATATTATAATACCATAGTTGTAATAGCGTTTCCTTTTTACAATATCTTTTTCAATTAAGCACTGTTCTTTCTTTGTTAAAGTGTCAACCTTGTATGGAGATAGATTTTTAAATTTTGTAGAGATATGTAAACTTTCCTTCATTATTTTTTGTTCATAGCCGAAATTTAAACATCGATTAATAAAGCATTTGATAAGCTTAATACTTGATGTAGATAAGTTCTTTGATGATTGCATTGTTTGAATTGATGTATTAAGTAAATTTGTCGTAAGTTTCTTTGTGTCGAATTCTCCAAGCAACTCGT
Source organism: Clostridia bacterium (assembly GCA_017938565.1). The sequence continues at coordinate 4,864 of JAGBBI010000114.1, read as the reverse complement.
TTAGGTAAATATTCCAGAGTTGATTGTAGAAATGATAGGTCCTTTCTTTGAGTTCGGGTTTTCTCTCGTCCAAATAAATTTTTACTAAGTTCTTAAATTTCATAAATATTCTCCTTTGTTTTGAATTTGTAAGTACATTTTAAAAGACGACTGCAAATAAATGTAGTATTGCACTTAACCGTTAGGAAAAACAAATGAAAAATCTTTGACACTATTGAAAAATTAAAATTAATATGCTAATATATAAAGGTAAAAAAGAGGGGGCTCATCCATGGGATATTACGACGATTTAATTGATGAAGAAAACCAAGGCGAATTAGTTGAGTTTGAAGAAATTATTGAAGAAGATGGATGTGAGCAAGAAAACCCATCAGAAACTGACTACGACAATTATGTAAAAGAGAACTCGAAAAAAAAGGTGTCGGCTTATGCGGATGAGGAAGAGAATGAAATAATTAAACGTGCACAGGCTGATGATCAAGAAGCTTGGAATTTAATTTTCAAGAAGTACGCATTGTTTAGACATTATTTGTTATACAAAATGGAACGAAGAATTTTTGGGAAGGTAACCAAAGAAGATCTGGAAAGTTACATTGATGAGGGAATTGTCAAGGCTGTTCGTGAATTTGATGAGACAAAAGGGAATAAATTTTTTACGTTTTTATTTATTACGACTAAAACAAGAGTTATGCGATTAAACCTAAGAAATTCACGCAGATATTATCAAGAAGATGTATTGGTTCAGTCCGATATGAATGACCAATTTGTGGTGTCTATTGATGACAAAGTCGGGCTTAATAATAAAAGTGAAGAGGGCAGGCTTCTTGCTGAATTGATTGCAGATACAAGTGATGCTGAAAGGCAGGCACAAGAAGATATTGCGGAATTTGCATTGAAAATCTTTGCATTGGTTAAAAATGAGATTGCGAAAGATTACTTTATAAGCAAAGCGAATGAGCCATCGATCGTCTATAATGATATAGCTAAAAAATATGGAATTACAAGGTCAAGGGTTGAACAACTTGTAAAAAGAGAAAGAAACAATATTTTACGTCAAATAGAGAAAAGTAAAGAAGTTTACGAACTTTTGGTAATACAAAAAGAAAGTATTGAATTTGTTTCTAGTACACTAGAACTATCAGAGTCTCAGATTGCTGATTATTTGAAGTTTTACAAGCATTTGTACGAACACAATGAGAAAATTGACGTTGTTGAAGAAAAGAAATTTCAAGTTGACAATAAATTGTTTTATAAATATGGACCATGCGTTAACTCGCCTATTCTTTACGCCTACCTAGAATTGTGTAACAGATTTGGGAATGTAAGCATTAAAGACTTCTTAAAAAGCATGGGTGATGTTTCGTCTATGGGGCGGTTTAATGCCGAAATCGAAAAGGCGAAAATCAAATGTGGGAAGTTGTTGTCGCAAGCGCAAAAAGTTTACTCTTATTATACAAAAACAAAAAGTTTGGCAAGGACAGCCGACTTATTTGATATGGACGCCGGCGAGGTTCGTGAACTTTTTGATGTATATCTTTATTTTTACCAAGATGGAGCATTAAGCTTTAAGGAAAGTGGAATTGCTCAAAGAATAAAAACAATGCTTTCACAGCTTGTTTCTGGACCACGAAGAATGAACAGTTTCGATATGTATAATGCCGGTGGAACAAATAACAAATCGAATTTAATATTCGAAGATATGTTTTTGATGAAAGCATATGAATTGGGTGTTGATATATCACAAGAGCAGTTGTTGCGTGCTGAGAGTTTGTACGATAAACTTGATGATTTTAACAACCTGTGGGGCTGTTTGTTTAATGATAAAGCTTTTGAAGTTGAGGTTGCCGAAGGTCAGGAAAACTCTCAATCGCAGTTGACTGAATATGAAAAGATTGAGATGTTGTTCCCATATAATTTGCCGATAAGAGCATATTGCAAGATGCAAAACGGAAATGCCACACAAAGTGATGATTTATTAAAGCTTGTTGTCAAATACTATTCAAAAAGCCTCGATGCAAGTGCTGAATTGATTAGCAAAGCAAAAGAAAATGTTGAAAGTTTTATTTTAAAAAGTAAAAAAGTTGGTGAAGAAGTCAAAAGTGGCAGAAGCGTAGAGCAAATTGCTGAAGAAATTGGAGAACAACTTTCGTTTGTAAAGTTTTATAGTGAGGCCTATGGTTATATCTTTAATGATGAAATAATGCCAATCGAAAATCCTTTGGAGGCTCAAAGATTGATTGAAGCGATAGATGAAATAGAAGAAATTTCAAAAAGCTTCAATTGCTATTTAGCGAGCATTAAAGGTGAGAGTGTAGAAAAGTTGGTGGAACGCCTTGGAGGCATTAAATGCGCAATAGCGGGCTTAATCACAAGACAGAAAGATTCTTTGAACCAAATGGTTAATATGATATATAACATTGCCAAAGATTTAATTGCTGGGTATTCAAGGATTCAAATTGCGGTTAAAAGCGATATTTCTGCAAGGATGTGCTCGGTTTATGAAAGAGAATTTCCATCTATACTTCTTGGGGAAAAGCCTCATATTCCAGATTTTGCTTTGGAGTTTGATGAAAGTGTTAAGGATAAAATTTCTTCAATTGAGAGTGCGAAGGTTTACAGACTTCGTCGATTTGAGCAAAGGACTTTGGCTGAAATTGCAGATGAAACGGGGATGTTGGTAGTAGATATAAAGAAGTTGCTTAAAAAACAAGATTCGTTGGTTTCAGATTATTTAAAACAGAATGACTCAGAAAGTGGTTTTGATTTGGAAACTGCGTTTAACAATTGCGTATCAGTTAATCAAAGAACCAATGCAAATAGGATAAGAAAGAAAGACAAGAGTCGTCTTGACGAAGTCGACCTAATTTCATTAGCACAAAAAGCCTTTCCTATGGATAAGGGATTGCAAATATTGAAAAGTGTCAAGGTTGACGGTGATACAATCGGCGAAATTGCTGTGTTGTGTGGAATTCCAGTTGATGAAATTAAGCAGATTATTGAAAATGCAACCAAGTTTGTAAAAGAACTTTTTACAAAAGTTAAAAGAATGGAAGAGGCTCGAGGAAATGCAGAGTTTATAAAAGAGGTTTTCCCTAACGAACATGAAAGAAGTTTCTATCTTTCTATGTTAAACAGTCTTAAGACCAAAAAACTACCGGCACGAAATCCGATTCAAGGTGCTATATATACAGGAATTGTAAAAAGTCAAGAGTATATAGGGTTTGAAGATAAGTCAAACATTTTGTCGAGGTATTATATATTCGGGGAAAGAAAGGATACACTTGCCGAGAATTTGGGTGTAACCAAGTGGTGCGTGAACGATATGATAAGGAAGTCAGAGTCTGCATTGCAAAAAGTTGTTGGAAAGTTTGAGCAGGTTTACGACGCCGTAACGGCGGGTAATCCAATTAAACAAGTCGCAGAAGAGACAAATATTCCAGTTGTGCAAATTCAAAATGTTTATGAGTATGCAAAGCGGTTATTTTTTCTAACCGCCGAAAATTTAGATTTGACTAAATTTATGAATATTCAAACGGGTGCTGATTTTTATTCTGAAAATAAAGAAAAGATTAATACTGTTTTAATGAAGTATAAACCTTTGCTTGTAACAAACAGGATGGCAGAAAAATACGACCTAGTTCTTCAAAATTTAATTAATGGAGTTTCTTTGCAAAAGCTTGCAGGTGGTGTCGCTGGCGTAAGGTCAAGCCTGCAGGGGATAAAACGAGCCGTTCTTGAAAGTGTAAAAAGCCATATGTTGCTTGCCGACAGTTGTCATAATGTGATAGAACAAGGACAAGACATAGAAGCCTTTGCAACGACTTTCAATTTGTCGGAGGAAGAGGTTGCTGACTACGCAAGACTTTATGATTACTTTTATTTTGACGGAGAATTACCGGAGCGATTTAATATGGAATTAAAAAGAAAAGACAATAGAGAAGAATCTAAAAGAGATAAAAATAATGGTTCAAGGAAAAAGGAGCCTGGAAGCGAAGTAGGGATTCAAGCCGTAGTTGACGCTAATAATAATACATCAAATCCACAAGTTGATTTAGATTGGAGCAGAGTTTTTGAAAATGTTTCAGGTTTGATGACTTTAATAAAACCAGTCGACAAGGCTGAACTTTGTCGTGTGGTTAAGCTTTTCGCTCATCATTATGATAAAAGCCCTAAAGCAAAAACGTTTAGAAATGTAGTTTATGATACGTGTGTTAATAAAATTCCGTTAAAAGTAGTGTGCGAAAATGCAGGGGTAAATTATTTAAGTTGTTCTGCGGCTAGATCGGCATATATACGTGAAATTAAGGGGCATTTAACGCTTTGTAAAGTGTCAATGCTTGCGAAAAAGTCAAGTCAGAGTGATTTGTTCTATTGGTTGCAGGCTCAGTTAAAGCTTTCAGACGCAGACATCGAACAATATTCAAAACTTTATTCTTATGTATATGACAATGGCGAAGATGTGGATGGTTGGGTTCCAAAGTCTATTGCAAGGAAAATAAAACAAATAGAACAAAAACAACAAGAGCTTGAAGAAATGGTTAAGGCAGAACTTGAATCAAGAAAAATTCTTGAGGGCGAAGCGGTCGTTGAAATTGAAAATGGAAATAATGGAAACATAGAAATAGATGATAAATTGCAAACCCCTACGCCTAAACAAAATGAATGTGTCGCTCATATGGACAGTGGGGAGGGGTTGGTCGACGCTCGTGAAAAGGAGACTGTGGTTGATGGAAATGTTCAACCATCAGACGCTGAAAATGTTGCAAATGAAACCCTAATTCATCCAAAAAGAAAAGGAAGACCTAACGGTTCAAAGAATAAAAAAAAGGGAAATCCTGAAGGCTTTTTCGAAATTGAAAATTCT